>SPDA01000441.1 GCA_004525155.1 Spirochaetales bacterium | reverse complement strand
CGGACAGAAAGGGCAGGCAGCCCGGCAGACCCAATATTCGGGAGATGGTAAATAATGCAATCGGCATCAAATTATAGCGTCCGGGTTGACCGGCATGGCTGACACAGACAGGGAATTCCTCAAGGCAAGTATTCTTACGGATGCCAGGGCGGAAGCTGAAAGGATGCTCGCGGAGGCGGAGAAGACCGTCCGGCAGAAGCGGGAACTTTCACAGTCGCAGACCGACAGGATAAGGGCGGAAGCCGAAGTCCGGGCCGGTGAACAGGCGGGTGCAATCGAGCGCAGCAGCCGGTCGGCCCTGGAACTGGAGGCCAGAAGAAACATGCTCAAGGCCCAGGACGCCCTTCTGAAAACCGTTCTGCAGAAGGTGCGGGACAAACTCGGCGGGCTTGCCTCAGGTCCGGCCTACAGGGATGTTTTAAAGAACCTCCTGGTGGAAGGAGTTCTGGGACTGTCGGTTCCGAAGGTCCTGTTCAACGCAACGGCAGCGGAACTCGCTCTCATTGACGAGGCCCTGCTCGAGGAAGTTCGGAAAAGGGTTAAGGAGCTGGATGGTCCGGAGGTTGATCTGAAACGGAGCGGGGACAAGCCCCTCAAGGACGCCGGTGTCATGCTCTTTTCCGAAGACGGACGGCTCTGTTTTAATAATCAGTTCAAAAACCGCATGCGCAGGTTTGAGACGGAGATAAGAAAATTGACGGCAAAGGAACTTTTTGAAGGATAGTAAAAGTGGATAGAATTATAGGCGGTGTTAAACGGGTAAACGGGCCGGTAATCGAGGCCTCCGGCATCAAGGATGCCATGATGCTGGAACTCGTGCGTGTCGGCGACATCCGCATAATTGGAGAAATAATAAAGCTCGAAGGCAGCCAGGCGATAATACAGGTTTACGAGGATACGACCGGGCTTAAGCCCGGTGATCCGATCTACGGCACCGGCATGCCCCTGAGCGTGGAGCTGGGGCCGGGGCTCATCGGCACCATTTATGACGGGATACAGCGGCCTCTGACAAAGATTTTCGAAAAGACAGGTGAATTTATCGACCGGGGGGTAATCGTCCCCTCCCTGCAGAGGGACAAAGCCTGGCATTTTGTTCCCGGGGCTTTAACCCTGCCGGCGCAGCTTTCCGGCGGCGCGGTGCTCGGAACGGTGCAGGAAACCGAGCGGATTCTCCATAAGATACTTGTTCCTCCGGGCATGGCCGGCAGTCTCGTTTCCCTGGCGGCGGAGGGGGATTATACTCTCGATAAGCCGGTTGCGGTCATGGAAACAGCGGAGGGTAAAATAGAGCTCACCCTCATGCATCCCTGGCCCATCCGGAAACCCCGGCCGGTGAAGGAACGGCTGCCGCTTACCATTCCCCTTATCACGGGCCAGAGGGTCATAGACACTTTGTTCCCTGTGGCAAAGGGCGGGACCGTGGCAATTCCCGGCGGCTTCGGCACGGGAAAAACCATGACGCAGCATGCCATAGCCAAGTGGTGCGACGCGGAAGTCATCGTCTATATCGGCTGCGGCGAGCGCGGCAACGAAATGACCGACGTTCTCACCGAATTTCCCAAGCTGATAGACCCTAAAACGGGCAGAAGTCTCATGGAGCGGACCATCCTCATAGCCAATACCTCCAACATGCCCGTTTCCGCGCGGGAGGCGAGCATCTACACGGGCGTTACCCTGGCGGAGTATTTCAGGGACCAGGGCTACCATGTGGCAGTCATGGCGGACTCAACCTCCCGGTGGGCCGAGGCCCTGCGGGAACTTTCCGGCCGCATGGAGGAAATGCCCGCGGAGGAAGGCTTCCCCGCCTATCTGCCGACCAGAATTGCGGAATTTTATGAAAGGGCCGGTTTTATGCAGACTCTCGGCGGGGCCGAAGGTTCCGTTTCCATCATCGGCGCCGTATCGCCTCCCGGCGGCGATTTTTCCGAACCCGTAACACAGCACACGAAACGTTTTGTGCGCTGTTTCTGGGGGCTCGACAGGCAGCTGGCAAATGCCCGCCATTATCCGGCAATATCCTGGCTGGAAAGCTACAGCGAATATCTCGAAGATATTACACCCTGGTGGGACCAGCACGCGGGAGCGACCTGGGCCCTGGACAGGAGGGAAATTATGGAACTTCTGCAGAAGGAGGTCCGCCTTCAGCAGGTGGTAAAACTGGTGGGACCCGACGCCCTGCCGGACAGCCAGCGTTTCATAATCGAGGTGTGCTCTTTGTTTAAAAACGCTTTTCTCCAGCAGAATGCCTTCGACGATATTGACCGGTATTCCAGCGTGGAAAAGCAGGTGAAAATGCTCAATATAATCCTGACTTTCTGGCGGAGGGGGAGCGGGGCCATCAAGGCGGGCGTAACTCTCGTCAATATACGCAAAATGAAAGTGTACCAGGATATCATAAAAATGAAATTCACCGTGGCCAACGAGGACACGGCCCAGCTGGACAAGCTCACGCTCAAGCTGGAAAGGTCCATCGACCAACTGGAGACCATGTATGCGGGTTGAAGCAGGAACCGATATCGCGAAGAAACTGATGTCCGGAAGGGAATACCGCGGCGTTGACCGGATAGACGGCCCCCTGGTGTTCATCCGTAAAACCCATCCCGTGGGCTACCAGGAACTGGTCGAATGCGTGGACAGCCAGGGCGAAATCCGTCTCGGCATGGTGCTGGACACTTCCGACACGGAAGTGGTTATCCAGGTCTTCGAAGGCACTTCGGGTCTCAACCTTCCCGGAACCAGCGTACGTTTCCGCGGGGAGCCCCTTACCTTAAGCGTCAGCAAAAAAATGCTGGGGCGCGTCTTCAACGGCCTCGGCCTGCCCATAGACGACGGCCCCCCGCCCCCGGGGGATGCCGAACTGGATGTTAACGGTAAACCCATCAATCCCACGGCCAGGGAGTATCCCAGGGACTTCATACAGACCGGTATATCAGTCATAGACGGCATGAACACCCTTATCCGGGGACAGAAGCTCCCGATATTTTCCGGCAACGGTCTTCCGCACAACGAACTGGCGGCACAGATAGCCCGCCAGGCTAAAATACGGGGCGGCGGGAGTTCAGCAAAGGGAGAATCCGAGTTTGCCGT
>SPDA01000664.1 GCA_004525155.1 Spirochaetales bacterium | reverse complement strand
CTGGATTCGGTACAGGCCGGTCCCGGTGACCTGGTTCTCGTATGTGACGAAGGCAATTCGGCGCGCACCATTTTGAACGACAGGGAAGCGCCGGTGCGGACCATGGTGGTCGGCATCGTGGACGAAGTACAAAAAACGGTATAGGGGAGAGGATATGCCCGACAATCGGGACAACCGGAATGAATTAAACGGTAAAGACAATGTGAGGACCGTAGCACTGGGATCGGACCATGGCGGTTTCGAAACCAAGGAAGTGCTCAGGCGGTACCTTGAAATGACAGGATACAATATCCGGGACGTGGGGACTTTTAACAAGGAAAGCGTCGATTATCCCGATTTTGCCCTCAAGGTGGCACGGAGTGTCGCCTCCGGAGAAAGCGACCGCGGCATCATGATAGACGGCGCGGGTATCGGTTCATCCATGGTCTGCAACAAGGTCAAGGGAATCCGGGCGGCCATGTGTTACGACTTGAAGACTGTCCGCAATTCGAGGGAACATAACAATGCCAATGTGCTGACGTTGGGCGGACCCCTGCACGCGCCGGACGTGATCTGCGAGATGGCCAGGGTATGGCTTGAAACGCGTTTCGAAGGCGGCAGGCACTGGAAACGGATAAATAAAATGATGGCCGCGGAACGCGGAGCAGGCATGAACGATGGAGAGTAACATGGTTGACAAGGACATTATAGAACAGATAACGAGGGAAGTGCTGCAGAAACTGAGCGCGGAAAAACAGGCAGGCGCGGCTCCGCGGACTGAAACGGGTCAGCCGGCGGTCCCCGCGCAGCAGCGCCTGAGCGAACAGGACCTTGCCCGGTATATCGATCACACCATGTTAAAGCCGGAAGCCACGGAATCGGAGATAACCGTTCTCTGCGACGAGGATGCCAAATATAAATTTTATGCCGTGTGCGTCAATACAGGCTGGACGGCCTTCTGTGCGAAAAGGCTCCGCGGCACCGGAGTAAAAGTATGCACCGTGGTAGGCTTCCCTCTCGGCGCCATGTCCGGCAGGGCGAAGGGCTTCGAAGCCCGACATGCAATCGAGGAAGGGGCCAATGAAATCGATATGGTCATAAACATAGGCGCCCTGAAATCCGGACGTGTCAAAGAGGTGGAGGAGGATATCCGCTGGGTCCGCAGGGCCTGCGGCCGGAACACCGTTCTCAAAACGATTATAGAAGCTGCCCTGCTCACGGACGCGGAAAAGGTGCTCGCCTGCCAGGCAGCGAAGAACGCGGGGGCGGATTTCGTGAAAACCTCCACCGGTTTTTCGAAGCACGGCGCCACGGTGCAGGATGTGGCCCTTATGCGCAGGACTGTTGGGCCGAAAATGGGTGTAAAGGCGGCCGGCGGAGTGCGCAGCCTGGAGGACGCCCTCGCCATGATAAGGGCAGGCGCCACCCGCATAGGCACCAGTTCCGGGGTGAAAATCCTGGAAGGGCAGACAGTTTCCGGTTCCTACTGACTGACCCGGACCAGTACCTCCGCAATCCCCAGGGCTTTTAGCCTGTTTTTCAGCGCGCCCAGATCCTCTTCCTTTACACCCGGTACGACAACCCTCGTTATGTCCCCGCCCGCAGAAGATTCATAGGCGGCGGCAATACCGCTGCCGTTCAAGAGGGCGTAAAGTTTCTCTGCGTTCTCCCGCTGTTTGAAGGAGCCGGCCTGCACGAGATACAGAGGACCTTCCGCGGCCCGTACCGTCTGCGGGCGTTCGGCGGTTTCGTCCTCCCCGGCCTCAGTGAGCCTGACGTAAGCCGTACCGCTCCGTATCATGTCCAGTTCCGCGGCAGCGGCCTGGGACAGATCAATAATCCGTCCTTTTACAAAAGGGCCCCTATCGTTTATGCGGACTATCACGGACCTGCCGTTAGCCGTATTGGTCACTTTTATTTTTGTGCCGAAGGGAAGTGAACGGTGGGCTGCGGTAAAATCGTAAGTGTTGAAAATCTCGCCGTTTGCCGTTTTTCTGCCGTGGAATTTGCCGCCGTACCAGGATGCGTAGCCTTCCTGAAAGCTGAACAAGGGTGCGGCAAGTAGTATGAAGAGCGGGACGAGTTTGAATAATTTCATGGTTTAT
>SPDA01000106.1 GCA_004525155.1 Spirochaetales bacterium | reverse complement strand
TTCCACGTACAGTGCGACGCAGGTCGTCTTGTCATCGGCGCCGAAGTACCGCAGGAAATCAAGCTCGTTCAGATCCGCCTTGTTCCCGAGGCCGATGAACGCGCGCATGCCGAACCCCGTGTTGCTCGCAAGCCCCAGAGATTCGACACCCACCGAACCGCTCTGGGTTATAAAGGCGATTCCGCCTCCCGAAGCCAAGGCCTGGTCCCCGTGCTCTACGAAGATTGTGTCAAACCCGTTCTCCGGAAAAAACACCCCCAGGGAATTGGGTCCGAGCACGCGGCACCCGTATTGTCCGGGCAGGGCCTTGAGCCGCCGCTCAAGCTCCCTTCCCTCCTCTCCTGTTTCACCGAAACCGCCCGCCACAATAATGATGTTTTCGATGTGCAGCCCGGCGCATTCCTCCGCCACCTGAACGGTTTTCCCCGCGTCGAGACAGATGACGGCCACGTCGGCCTTTTCCGGCAGGTCGCAGATGGTGGGATAGGCGGGGAATCCGAACACCTCTTTCTCCTTCGGATTTACCGGGTAGAGTCTGGCCGGGTGCTTGAGCAGGTTCCTGAAAATGATATGCCCGACTTTTCCTTCGGTGTTCGAAGCTCCCACAACCGCCACGGAACCCGGCTTCAGGAGCCTGTCGATTTTTTCGTTTGTTTCGCGTATCGCGGATGCCTCATTCACGTTCATGCCCTCCGGAAAAGATTCACCATGGTTGCACAAATAATAGCAAAAAGATACAGTACTCACAATTACTGTCAAGGATACGATTATGGAATTAAAAGCAAGCCACATTCTGGTTAAAGAATATGATCTGGCACGGAAGCTCCTTCAGCAGATCAAGCAGGGCGCCCGGTTCGAGGATATGGCGCGTCAGTACTCAACCTGCCCCAGCAAGTCTTCCGGCGGGGATTTGGGCTGGTTCGGCCCGGGCAAAATGGTGAAGGAATTCGAGGATGCCTGCCGCAAGACCGGCGTAGGCTCGATTACTGACCCGGTAAAAACGCAGTTCGGCTACCACATCATCAAGGTAACGGGAAAGAAATAACGGCCTGTACCGCTCCTGCATACCGTGGCAAATGCGTTCATCTCTGCAGAAACCGGAACATGCGGGTGTAAGGCGGCTGCTGTCAGTCCGAAATACCGGTAAAAATAAAAGGGGCCCAGAAAAACGGCTCCGACCACCGGGAACTGTTTACAAACCGCCGCTTCATGGACGAGGAGGCTGCGGAAAAACTCATACCCTGCCTTGTAAGAGCGTAGACCCCCGACATGAATTCGCGGGTTGATTCGTCCGACACCTGCCAGAGGGTAACGGAAACCCCTTTTGCCCCGGCAAGGATGAAAGCCTGCGCAAGACCAGCCACGCCCTCGCCGCCGTAATAAATTCCAAGACCGGTTTCGCAGGCGGAAAGAACCACCGTCTCCGCTTTCACCGAGAGTTCCTCTATTTCGCGTGAAGTCAGATAACCGTCCTCGGCGGATCCGGATTCAGAGGTTACCACCATGGCCGAAATCTCCGGTATATCGGGCAGTACGATCCCGTGAAGAGCGAAATGCACAAATTCAAACTGATCGTTCTTCGACGGACTGAACTTTGCTTTTACTGCGTCTTCCCTCACAGCCCCGCCCGTCAGCATCTCCGCCAGGGGATACAGTTTCCTGATGTCCTCCGCTTCGCCGAGCGTTCCCGGAAGGTCGGTCCACCCGTAGATGCCGAGGTCCTCGAAGACTGGTTCCAGGCTCTTTCCTTCATCGAGGCGGGCGAGGGCATCCAGGCGCAGGTCCCCGGGAGACGGCGCATCGATGCTGCCGGCTTCTGCCGGAGCGCCTCCGGGCCCGGCCATGCGTTCCTCATACAGAGCACCGCCCCAGAGGCAGGCCTTTCCCTTTGCTTCGGCGTAGCGCCGGCTCCGTAAAAGCTCCGCCAGCGTCAGGTTGGGAAGATAGGAAATCTCGAAATCCTCGACAAGATATGTACCGCTGCCGCTTGCGAAGGTTTCAAGCGGAAGGAAAGACATGTACCCGTCGGGTATAACAATAAGCTTTTTTTTCCGTCGATAGAATTCCGCACAGGCCCGATAAAATGCCCGTAAAATTCGCGGCTCATGGCCGCTCTTGCCTCCGCTTCCGCCGGATTTCCCGCGGGCACGGACAGGGAGGTCCAGTACAGCCGCACGGCATCGTAAAAGGAAAAGGCCGGGCCTTCAGCTGCCGCAGGCGCGGCTGCAGTCACCACAAGCCCCCGGACTGCAGCCAGGGGCTCGAAGGATGTAAAGCTGCCCGCATGAACGCTCAACCCCGAAGCGACGCCGCTGACCGGAGCGGTAAAACCGGAATAACCTTTGCTGGTAACAACAATGACTGCATAATCCTCCAGGGAGGTGCCGGCAAACGCCATGACCGCCGTGTCGTCTCCCAGAAAAGCCGGGAAAGCCCGGCCTGTCCCTCCGCCGGACAACACCGGGACCTTCTCCCCCAGCCTTTCACGGAGGTATCTGCCGTTTACCGTTTCCATAATGCCGAAGGCCTCGGCCCACTTTTCCTGCCTGGCATTCGCGAGAACGAGGTACTGATACACATGGTACTGCGCGGTCTGGTAGCGGACGCGGTCGAAGCCTTCCGCCGTAAGCCGTAGGTTTTCCTTAAGTTCGAGGGATCGGGAAAAATAATCCGCCGCAGCGGCAAAATCTTCCCTGGCGTAGGCCGTGCCGCCCAGGTTTGTAAGACAGACAGATTCGTCATCGGGCCTGTCCAGATCCGCAAAAAGGGAAAGGGCCTGTTCATAGGCTTGTACCGCGCCATCCCAATCTTTTCTGATATGCCGGACACCGCCCAGATGAACATAGAGCCTCGCCTCTTCCGCCGCATTGCCTGCGGCAGCCGCAAGATTCAGCGCTTTAAGAAAAGCGTTTTCCGCATCGAGGTTCCGGCCGGCGTACATATGGATGATGCCGAGAGTGTCCAGCACGGTGTAGAGGTAGGGAGAATCCGAAGCCAGGGCAATCGAGTGCGCTTTCTCCGCCTCTTCGAGTGCTTCATCGAGACTGCCCATGGAAAAAAGCGCCCTGGCCAGGCCGTCACGGATGAAAAGCTCCGTATTGGCGTCTCCCGCGGAAAGGGCTTCGGCAAGAGCGGCCCTGTAGGAGACGGCCGCATCTTCATATTTTCCCCAGGCAATATACACATCCGCAAGCCCCTTGTAGATGGAAGCGTAGTAACCCGTCATTCCGGCCTCGCCGGCCCTTTCAAAGGCATCGTTGTACAGATCCCGGGCAAGACCGTATTCGTTCCTGGCAAACAGTACATTGCCCATGTAGAGGACCGAGCTCAGCGCAACATCCTGAAATCCGCGGGCATCCGACCTGGTCACGGCCTCCCGCAGCTCTGCCAGGGCCTTGTCGTACTCGGCAAGCTGATAATGGCAAATCCCCAGGTAAAGAGCCATGTAAGCTGAAATGTCCCCGGAAGGCGGAAGTTTTTCGTAGATTGCCTTGGCCCTGCCGAGAGGTTCAAGGGCCTGTGCATAACCGCCCGCGCTCAGGAGCTCGTAACCCTCCCTGAAAAGCGCCTCCGCTTCATCGGCGGACTGTGCCCAGGCGGGGAAACTGCTGCACAGCAGCAGGAGGCCCGCTGCGTATGCCCTGATCGGCATCATCCTCAGACGGATCATTTTCCTTCCTCCCTGTCTCTGCTGCGCCTGCCGTTCATGGGCCTGAACCTGTTGATTATATTGGTCATGGGCTGATAGATGTAAAAATGCTCCAGCCCTGGAGATTTCTCAACCTGCCTTACTTCCCTGAAACCCCGGATAAATACGAGAATGATGATTATCCGCATAAAAGCCGAAAGAGCAAAGATGAGTTCCAGGTTGGAGGACCCGAACCGGGGGATGACAAGCAGCCGGGTGAGGTGCGTAAGGAATCCGCCGGTCAGGGAACCGGCGAAAGCAGCCACGTTATTGACGGTGTTGAAATATGCGAATATCTTGGAAATATTTTCCTTCCGCACGGCGTCATAGATGAAATTCGCGGTGGACAGGTTAAACCCCGCCCACACGAAACCGGAAAATATCTGAACAAGGACCAGCCATGGAGCGGATTTAAGCACGACAAACCCGATGGGAAGAATGGGCAGGGCAATGGCGGTGGCCGTGAGAATGCGGTAATTGCCGTACCTGTCCGTGAGCGGCCCCCAGTAGTTCATCGCTACAAAGGAAAAGACGATAGCGGCCATGATGACTGCCATATACTGAAGGTAATTGAACTGAAGGGACTTGAGCAGGTGAACGGACACCAGGGGGCCCATGATGTTCACGGAAAAGGTCATGAAAAAACTGAACAGAGCGAAGCGCCCGAAATTGGTCGTGCGAAGCTTGGTTAAAAAAACGAGAAACCTGAATTCCTCGGACTTTTCCGGAACCGTCATAGACGGTTCGTACTGCTTTGACAGAGGGCGCAGGCTGAATCCCCTGGCAACGGCTGCCAGTGTAAAGAGGATGCCGAAAGCAGATATTTCCCACTTTCCTTTTGCCGCAAAAAACAAAAGGACACCTGCCAGGGTTATGGCTGCAAACTGGGTTATCCCTATTGCCCGGTTGCGGAAACCCCAGAACCTTCCGCGAATCTGCGGCGGGACCAGGTCGTTCATCCAGGATACCCAACCTGGGGCAGCAAAATTGCCTGCGAGAAAACCAGCGGTAAAGAACATAAGGATTACCCAGACACTCCGGGTAAGCCAGGTCCCGTAGAAGACACCGAGCCAGGACAGGGCGTGTATCGACACGCAGATCATGGCGAGCACTTTCCTTTTTTTAAAACGCTGAATGAATTTCGCCCCTGTCAGCTGCCCCCCGGCTATACCGAGCTGGGAAGTCGCGGTTATAAGGCTTACCTGAAAGGCATTGGCACCGAACAAAACGGCAAAGGGAATAATGTAATTTTCCGCAAAACCGAACATGACGGCCCAGAAACTGCCGTCCCAGGTGGAAAATATGAGCCCCTTTCTAACTTTTCGTTCCTTAATTTCAGAAAAAAATGTTTTTCGCCGTCTCACGCCTGGAACCTGTGAGAACCATATTATCAGATTGGGAGAGGATAGACCATATCGAATTCCTCGCAGACCACGGGGATTTCTTCAGAAAATTGAGACCCCGCGGCCGCGAGTTCACGGGTGAAGCACCGCCGGTGCGCGTCTCGCCACCAGTCAAGAGACTTATCGCCTTCGCCTTCCCTTTCGGCAAACGACGCCGGGACTTCGTTGAACGGCAGGACAGCCGCACTGACGGTTTTAATGATACACCGCGCCCTGCCTTTGAAGTCCGTTACCACGCTTAAGCCGCCGGCTTCCGGAAGCGCTTCATTTTCCCGCAGATATTCGGAATAGGCGCCCGCGGTTGCGCGCTTGTCTCCCTTGAGCACCAGGTCCGCAAGTTCGTCGGCGTCTTTCCTGTTGTCGCAGAAATGCCAGGCGGTAAACATAAGCTTTGTCGAAGCGGGATCTTCATTGATCGAAACGAGGTAGTCACGCCACATGCGGGTAACGGAGGGGTGTACGGGTTTCATAAAAAAAGTGAAGCACGATTTTTGTGTAATATCAAGATCAGAATATGGAGGCCGTGTGATCAGGCTTTATTCATGCCGTAGCAAAAATCCCCGCCCGCCCGGATGTGAGAAACTTTCAAACCGGGAATTGTACGGAATACGGAAAGGCTTGTACCTGGTTGTCATCGAAATAATAGATCTAACCTGCCTTTAACCGTAAATTAGGCGAAGGATTGGAGGGATGCCAAAAAAAATTGATAATCATACACAGATAAATTGCTACTCTAATATAGCTGCATTAGTAATCTGAGGTGATGCAGCACTTTTAACAGGCTGTCCTTCTGAAATACCTGAAGCCGATTTTGGCATTACCTCTACCTTTAACCAGCTACCCAGATCAGAATTCGTAATCAGATACGAACTGGAATCAGCACCCGATATTGCAGCTCCCACATTGCTCTCATCTACGGAATCGCACCTATACCACTGAAAGGTTGTGCCGTTCTCTGCATCTCCGTCCTTATCATCATAAAGGTAATAAGCATAAACCGTCGAATTGGTATTTGCATAAAAAGCATCTCCGGCAATCACAGGACCTGTTACATTATCAACATTGAAAACGGGAAAATTTTCAGAAGTGTTCCATGTCGTAACCAAATCAGGGCTCGTGACTGATTCCGCACTGCGGTACATCGCGGTGCCGCTATCAGTTAAACTATCTGAAACATCGATTACCCAGAACCCAGGAACGACAACGGCAGGGATATAATACATATAATACACTGTTCCGCTGTTTCCGCGTTTGTAAGCCAGCTTGCTGTTTATAGTTGCATATTCCGTATAAATTCCCGCGACCGCCGGATTTCCCGAATACACTCCCATCCCGCCCTTGAGTGTGGGCCGGTAATTTCCGCTGCCGGTTAGGTTTATAACAACAGGGTCCGCAAGCCCGTCAACGGTGATACTCACAGTTGCCGCAAGTGTTC
>SPDA01000617.1 GCA_004525155.1 Spirochaetales bacterium | reverse complement strand
GCGAAAAAATTAAAAAAATTGTACTTGCCTATTCGGGGGGCCTCGACACTTCCATCATCATCCCCTGGCTGAAGGAGAATTACGAGGGTGCGGAAGTGGTATGTGTCTGTACCAATGTCGGGCAGGAGGAAGACTGGGCGGGCATGGAACAGAAAGCCGTGTCCTCCGGCGCGTCGAAACTGTACATACTCGACGTGAGAGAGGAATTCGTGAGGGATTACCTCTTTCCCATGGCTCGGGCCGGGGCTGTTTACGAGGGAAAATATCTTCTGGGCACCTCAATCGCCCGGCCTCTGCAGGCAAAACACCAGGTCGATGTAGCCATAAAGGAAAAAGCCGACGCCGTTGCGCACGGATGCACCGGTAAAGGCAACGATCAGGTCAGGTTCGAACTTGCCTACAAGGCCCTCGGTCCCCACCTTAAAGTAATCGCGCCCTGGCGCATCTGGGACATCCGTTCCAGGGAACAGGCCATCGAATACGCCCAGGAACACGGCATATCCCTAGGAAAAATTTCTAAAAAGAACATTTATTCCAGGGATGCCAACCTCTGGCACGTAAGCCATGAGGGCGGCGATCTTGAAGATCCCTGGAACCGGCCGAAGGAAGATCTCTTTCTCATGACCAAGTCCCCCATGGAGGCCCCGGACAGGGAAACAGAGATCACCATCGATTTTGAAAAAGGTTTCCCTGTGGCCTTGAACGGAAAAGCCATGGCTCCCGTGGAGCTCATCGAGGCCCTGAACCTGGTCGGAGCGGAAAACGGCATCGGCAGAACGGACCTGGTTGAGACGCGCGTGGTAGGCATGAAGAGCCGCGGCGTCTACGAGACACCCGGCGGCACCATCCTGTTCGCGGCCTTGAGGGAACTGGAAATGATCACCATAGACGCCGAAACCCTGAGTTATAAAAAGATGCTCTCCCTTAAATACGCGGAACTCATCTATTCCGGAAAGTGGTTTACCCCGTTCAGGGAAGCGCTCGAAGCCTTCATGAAAAAAGCGTGCGAATACGTGACCGGTTCCGTGCGCCTGGCCCTGTACAAGGGCAATATAATCATCTCCGGAAGGCAGTCGCCCTTTTCCCTGTACATCGCCGACCTGGCTTCTTTCGGCGAGAGTTCCTACGATCACAAGGACGCTTCCGGCTTTCTAAAACTTTACGGTCTATCCACCGGCGTGGCGGCCATGGTGCACAGACACATAACCACGGAGAAAGGACAGGCAGGCGAGATAAAGGAAATAGCCGCCACCTTCCACCAGAAATAAAGGCCGAAAATCATATATGAACGACAATCTGCCCGCCCTGGTCCGGCGGGCAACCGTTGACGATGTAAACGACATTTTCCGGCTCACCAATGACATGGCCGCCAAAGGCCTCATGCTGCCGCGGAGCAAGTACAGGATAATCACTTCCCTCAATAACTTCATGGTAGCTGAAATTTCCGGTAATACCGGCTCCGTCATAGCCGGCTGCGGAGCCTTTGTATTGCTCTGGACGGATATGGGAGAAATTATGTCCCTTGCCGTAGCGGAAGAATACCGGAACCGGGGCCTGGGCAGCCTGCTTGTACAAGCCCTTATCGATGAGGGCAGGCGGCTCAAGGTGCCGGAAATTATTACCCTTACCTACCAGGTGGATTTTTTCAAGGCCCACGGGTTCGCTGCGGAGGACAAGGACAAATTCCCCAGGAAACTGTGGCGCGAATGCCTCGAATGCCCGAAACTCGAACAGTGCGACGAGACCGCCATGCACCTTATGGTCTAGGACCGCCAGTTTTCCATGGGCGTAACAGGCTTGTCTGAAAACGCGCGTACCGAGCGGCGGTTTTTGACAATCTCGATAGCTTCGTTCATCATAATTTATTCTGATGAAACATCAGATTGTAAGAAAGACATCATTACCGTCACCGGCCGTTCGGCCAGGGTACCTCCCCGCCTTTACCCGTGTTTGGCTTCCGTGATACATTAACAATCCATTACAGGATCAGGAGGAATCAATGAAATCCGTATTCGGATTGATAATAGGCAACAGGGGTTTTTTCCCTGCCCAGCTCGTCAGGGAAGGCAGGGAAGATATCCTTAAGGCATTGAAAGCCTGCGGATGCGGCGCGGTTGTGCTGGATGAAAAGGATTCGCAATTCGGGTCAGTGGAAACGCTGGAAGACGCCAAAAAATGCGCCGCGCTCTTCAGGAAAAACGCGGAAAAAATAGACGGCATTATCATAAGCCTGCCGAATTTCGGCGACGAAAGGGCGGCTGCGGGCGCCATACAGATGTCCGG
>SPDA01000662.1 GCA_004525155.1 Spirochaetales bacterium | reverse complement strand
GATTTGTCGAGTTTCTGGAAGTTGCGCTGACTCACATCATTCAGGCACAGGTACCCGAGAATATGATCGTAGGCCTCACTTTCCGGCACCTTCCTGCAGCGGTCCCTGATGATAAAAGCAAGCTCAGCCTCGTAATCGCAGCGCGGGTCTTTAAAATTGTATTCTCTCAGATAGGCAGGAATGACGATGGTGTCGTCAGGACCGATAACCGCGCTGGGCAGTTTCGGAAACAGGATAGGTTCTTCCGGTTCTTCGGGAACACCGGATGCCGGCAGGCCCTTCATGGAGGCGCTTTCCGCTATATGGTCCCGGTAGTTGAGCCCTAAAGCGATGATTTTTGTCGGATTAATGTGATACAGGCTGGACGGCCTGTTTTTAAAAGGTAAATTCACCATCATAACTCCTCCAAACTGAACAGATAATATAGTCAAAAGGAGTTAATCTCAAGTATTGCTGCGGCGGCGCGTAATCAGGTTTCCTCCGCCGGGAGTCTTCCGGCTTCGGCTATATTGACCATGTAAAACAGGTTCTCGATTTCCATGCCGATATTAACGTTCTGAATGTTGCACCGGAGTACTTGATTATTTTTATCATATTTACGATTGCATTTTAGCTCCACGGGAGCGAAATTCAGAATTCCGTAAATTCCCGCGTCTATCATCAGTTCAAGCACATGCGCGGCGGCATTGTCAGGAACAGAAATGATTCCGACTTTTATGCTGCGTTTGCTGGTGAAATCCTGAAGCTCAGCTATATCGTAGATGGGAATATCCGCGTCCCTGTTGATCAGGCGCGGATCGGCATCGAACCCTGCGACTATTTTAATACCATCCCTCGTAAAACCCTTGTACTGCATGAGTGCCGAACCTATTCTGCCGCAGCCGATCAGCACCACCTCTTTATTGGGTTCCTTGCCCAGTTCCTCGTCCAGGCGTACCAGAAGATCGTCTATGGTGTAACCGCCTCTCTTGTTGCCCACGATATTCATCAGGGAAAAATCCTTTCGGACCAGCGCAGGTGTTACATGTATGGCATCACCGAGATTGTTCGAAAACACTTTTTCCAGACCAAGGGCCTTGAATTTCAGGAGCAGCCGTTTATATTTTGATAAACGAAAAATAAGTTCCTTGTTCATTTTATTTCCTTTTTTATTGTAACATTTATCACAATATTTTATTTTATTATGCCTGATAAATTAGAATTGTCAATAACTTTTTAATGTTTACCCATCAATGTACAATATACCTGAACCTTAGGCGGTTTTCCATTGATAGTTACTAAAGATCAGCCAAAAATATACAAATTTTGCTCTGATTAATTATTCGGGTGCCGTTCAGCGGCCCGGACGGGCATGGGAAGCTTATAATGATTCTTACAAATGTGCGGGAGGGACTGGTTTACATACCGGCGGAGGCAGCATTCCGGGCAGCCGGGACATCTTCAGCAAACCCGGAAGGCTTTCCGGTATCAGCATCAACATGGTACACGATTACCAGGTAAGCTGGAAAAGAAATTCCGCCAGAAAGTATCAGCTGGTTCAGTACCTGGCATCCGCGTATTCAACCCAGCCGCCGGCCTTTACCAGCTCAGCCTCGAAAGGGGCCAGGACAAAGGGAATGTCCTCTTCCTTTTTACCGGCAGACAGGGTGATAACACTTTTGCTGAATTTGATTCTGGCCTTCACGTCTTTCTTCTTTTTATACTTTTTAAAGATGTGTTCGATTTGTTCTTCCGGCAGTTCCAGCGCCAGCATGCCGCCGTTGAACATGTTCTGCCTGAAAATTCTCGCGAAACTGGGCGCTATGACACAATGGATGTCATTCACTTCCAAGGCCCAGGGAGCGTGCTCGCGCGAGGAACCGCAGCCGAAATTGCTCCTCGAAATGATGACCCGGACCCCTTTGAGGTTTTTTTTCGGATCGAAACCCTCGAGTTTCAAGTCCTCGAGCAGGTGGGGTTTAAGCGCCTTTTTTTCAATTTCCGTAAGGTATTTGGCGGGAATAATTTCGTCCGTGTTTATGTCCGCCCTGTCGAGGAAAAGAACGGTCCCTTTAAAAGTTTTCATGCTCCCTCCCTAGGCTTTCGTGTAGATTT
>SPDA01000457.1 GCA_004525155.1 Spirochaetales bacterium | reverse complement strand
ATAGGGAAACTCGTCAAATCGTACGGGTTTGCCGGTTTCGTTCGACTTGTCCGCGGCAAAAATGACCCGGTGGGAAAGGAAAGCGCTTTCCAGGCTGTTGTGCGGATCGATACCCTTGTCCAGGCATTCCGCGAAGTGCGCGAACTGCAGTACATAGGGATGGTCCGAAACATCTCCGCTGTCTATAAGGTCCACGTCCATTTTACACCAGCCCTTGAGTCCGTCTATCTTCTTGCTCGCGAACTGGTCGTTCCTGATTGAACCTTCACTTCCCACTAGGTTGACGTTGAACACGTAGGGCTGTCTGCAGTCCGTAACAGACGCCACCTTGCCTATAATTTTCTTGTCTTTGAATTTAAGAAGCGTTACCGTGTTCAAATCGTAGTCGTAGGGCGCAAATATTTCGTTCGGGTTTTTGTTGCCGTATGTAAACACTTCCTCCACATCCCAGCCCACAAGGTAAAGCATCACATCGAGAGAATGACAGCCGGCGCGCAGCAGGGAGCTCCCGCCGTATTGCCGTTTCACTTCCCAGCGCTGGTTTGCGTACCAGGGACCGATGCCGTGGTAGTAGTCAGCCTCAGCGTAATAGATATCGCCTATAAGGCCCTTCTCTATAATCGATTTCGCAGCGCGCACGGAAGACATGAAGCGCACCTCGAAACATACGGAAGTTTTCGTTTTATTCTTCCTTACCGTCTCCAGCATGCGCAGGGAATCTTCATAGGTGAGGGCCAGGGGTTTCTCGATGATGAGGTGCTTGCCTGCTTCACTGGCGGCTATCGTCTGTTCCGCATGCAGAAAATGGGGCGTGCAGATATCCACCACGTCCACGGACTTGTCCGCAAGAAACTTATCCATATCGTTGTAGATTTTCACATCCGCACCGTATTTCTTCTTTATGTCGGCTGCGTTTAAATTCCTGGTGGAAAGAATTGCCCGGGGTTCAAACTGTTCCATTTTGCAGAAGGATTCCATATGCGCCCCTGCCACCCAGCCGAACCCGGCTATGCCTACTCCGTATGCCATTACGTACTCTCCTGTTTTTTCTCGAAAATGATGTTTCCTTTGAGCAGCGTCATGCGCACATCGAAATCTTCACCGAATACTGCGATGTCCGCGTATTTGCCGATTTTTATGCTGCCCGTTTCCATGTTAAGGCCGAGAGTCGTTGCGGGGTTCAGACTGCACCAGCGCACCGCTTCCGCCACGCTCAGGTCCGCGTATCCGCAGAGTCTTTTTAATGCCAGGTTGATGGTGACCGCGCTGCCGGTCAGGTTGCCTTCGACTGCCGGGTCCGGGTCGTGCATGCGCAGCACCCCTTCGGCCACATACACCCGCCTCCCGTCCTTGTACGTCAACTCCGTGCCTTCCGGCATGCCGGTGCCTACCAGGGAATCGGTGACGATTATGCGTCGTTCTCTCGGTTTTACCTTGTTTATGAATTTAAAAAACGGCCGGGGCACATGCACGGGACAGCCGATGAGTTCGATGCTCACCTCGTCGTAATAAAGAACGGCCGTTTCCATGCCCGGCATCATCACCAGGGCCTCCTCCGGGTTTTCCCGGTACCCGAGAGTGGTATCGTACATGTGGGTCACGTGCCTGGCGCCCGCGAGAATCGCCTTTTCCGCATGTTCGTAACTAGCTTCCGTGTGCCCGAGAACAGGCACAACTCCGCGGGCCGCCAGTGTTTCCGTAAGCCATACTGAGCCGGGCAGTTCGGGGGCATAGGTAACCGTTTTTATGAGGTCTCCCGCCTCACCGAGGATGCGGTCCACATCGTCCCTTTTCGGGTTTTTAAGATATTCAAGCGCGTGCCCGCCCCTGCACCTCGCTGCGAGCCAGGGTCCTTCCACGTGAACGCCCGCAAGCAGGTCGCCGGCGGGACTTTCCTCTTTCGCCCGGCGGATCACCTTTATCTGGTTTACTATCGAATCTATGGGGTTCGACAGGGTGGAACCGAGAATTCTCGTTACCCCGTACCTGGCGTATTCAAAAAACCCGCGCTTTATGTCTTCCGCGCCGCTTTCCATGAAATCGACATCCATAATGCCGTGAGTGTGCATGTCTATGAACCCCGGAGAAATGTACGCGCCTTTCACGTCGACGACACGGTCCGCCGAAAGGCCGGGATCGCCCGTCATCGGCCCAAGAGACACGATGCGGCCGTCCTTTATCAGCACATACCCGTTCGAGAGCGGCTCCGTCTCGGCAAGGACCCTGCCGTTTGTCAGAAGAATGGATGCCATCCGGTCAGTTGACCTCCGGCTCCAGGGGCCCGGCCAGGTCCTTTATGAAAAACAGCTTCCCGGGAAGAGTGGGCATTACGCTGGAGGGTATCCACATGTCCGGGCCGTACTTGAGTGTAACCCAGAGGGCCTGGCCCTGGTAAATCATGTTGCGCACCGGCAAAAATCCGTCCACCCCGCCGATGGTATAATCAGCGCCCAGGAACAGGCCCGGGCCTATGGTGTTCGCCCTGGCGGGAACAGCCGTAATCTTGCTTTTGAAACTCGTTATGGAGTTCTGGATTATCGTAAGCGGATGAAGTTTTGCGGCCATCCTGTGGGTCGGTTTTTTCCACTCTTCGAAGGAAGAGTAATCTTCGGCGAAGTGCGGTTCCCAGAAAGCGACGTGAAACACCCAGCCTATGCCGTAGACAACCACGAACTTGGCACCCTTCGACCGCAGTTCCCCAATCTGATCCGCATACCTGGGCAGTTCCTTCTTTGTGGCAAAATGCCGCTGTTTCTCGGGAGACGTCAATTTGCCCAAGGGACCGTAAAGTGCCGACTGCATGGCATTTCTGAACGCTCCCGGGTGCGCCGCGGGAAGGGTGTTGCCGTTGCTGTCGCTCCATTCGTCCATGTTGAAACCATGCACGTGCCTGCAGTCGATGTTCCACCGTTTAAGGAATTCGACGGTCCAGCTGTACATGCCCATGGGACCCACGGACCAGATCATCACCACGTCCCTTCCCGCCTCTTTTGCTTCTTT
>SPDA01000539.1 GCA_004525155.1 Spirochaetales bacterium | reverse complement strand
CGCCCCCCGAGGAAGCCGCAAAACGAATCGTTCTGGTGCGGCCCTTCCTCAGGGAGAAGCCCAAACAAGCCGAGGCGGCTTCTCCCGCCCCTGCTTCTCCTGCAGCAACAGCTGCCCAGTCGCCTGTACAAGAACAGGCGGAGGTGCCGGAAATGCCGGATTCCGGCCCCCCTCCCGTGGCAAACCGGCAGCCGGAGGTTCTGCCGGAACCTCCCGCCGAACTGCCGGCGGCGGAGCCGGAACCGGACGGGCCTGCTGCGGTGAGCAGCCCGTATTCAGCGGCAGCCGACCGGGATTTTTCAGAAAAAAAACCTGGCAGCAGGGCACCAGCCGGAGGACAGCTCCAGGTTACCGTTCACCAGAAGGAAAACACCATAACCGTGCCGCTTTTTCTGCCGGCCATGGCAGTGGAACCAATCCTCCCCGCATATCCCCGGAAAGCCAGAGAGAAGGGTATCGAGGGGACAGTGCTTATTCGCCTGCACGTGGATGCCAAGGGGATACCCCAAAGCGCGGAAATTGCCGCTTCCTCGGGATCAGATCTGCTGGATACTTCGGCCCTGAAAGCGGTAAAGGCAGTCAAGTTTCTTCCCGCGTTTGAAGGGGAGAAGCCTATAGCATCCGAGGTGGTTGTACCAATCCGGTTCGTGCTCGATGATACCCAACCTGAATGAATCCTTAAACCGAATCCGTTTACTGCGAATGCGGATTCAGCGGCATCCGCCCTATTTCACCTCCAGTACAGCGGGATAGGGCACAATGTCCTTGTCCCTGCTTATGCCGGTGAAATAGGTGAGCCTGCGGATGAACACATCCAGAAAGGGGCAGGCTGTGCTCAAGTCCCCCGGAAAGATAATGAATACGGCCCAGTCATTATCGCTGGCGTAATAGAGGGATTTTCCCGCCCTGCCGGGTACCTCGAGAAACACGTATCTTCCGCAAACCAGGGGTTTCCAGGTATCCGGCGGAACAATAGGCACCGCAGTATAATACACATCGATGGTACTGACTTCGTACGCATACTGCCCGAAATAATAGGGCATGGCGTTGGGAGGAAGCGCCGGGATGCCCTTACCCGCAACCGGGCCTTTAAGGAGGATAGCGAGGCCGCCCGCATCTCCTGTCTGCGCCCCGGCTGGGATACAGTTCAGAAATACGAAGGCCAGTAATACCGGGAACATCAGTCTGTACCGCATCTAATCGCTATTCTACAGTCACGCTCTTTGCCAGGTTCCTCGGCTGGTCCACATTTCTTCCCAGTTCCACGGCGCAGTAATAGGCGAAGAGCTGCAGGGGAACCACCATTACAAAAGGATTGAACATCTCATCTACAGACGGCACGAGAATCACATCGTCCGCGATATCCATGACGTCCTTTTCTCCTTCGGAAGTTACGGCTATGACCTTGCCCTTCCTGGCCTTCACCTCCTTCATGCTGGTTATCACCTTTTCCTTGAGGCTGTCGTTGGGCACGAGAAAAACGCTCGGTGTTACCTCGTTAATGAGCGCTATGGGGCCGTGCTTGATCTCCGCGGCGCTGTATCCCTCCGCGTGAATGTAGGAAATTTCCTTGAGTTTGAGGGCGCCTTCCAGGGCAATGGGGTAATTGATGCCCCTGCCCAGAAAAAGAAAATTTTTATACTGAGAGTATTTCTTGGCAAGGTCCTTGATGTGCGAGGTATCGGTAAATATCTGTTTCACCTTGTCCGGAATTTCCTGAAGGTTTTTCACAAAATGCATACCCGTTTCAAGGGACATGTCCCGCATTCTGGCCATGAGAATGGTGAAAATATAAAAAGCGATGAGCTGGGAAGTGAAAGCCTTGGTCGAAGCCACGGCGATTTCGGGGCCCGAATGTATGTATACACCGCCGTCGGATTCCCTGGCTATGGTGGATCCGACCACGTTGCAGATTCCGAGAACCGTGGCTCCTTTGCGCTGCAGTTCCCTCATGGCATAGAGAGTGTCCGCTGTTTCCCCGGACTGGGACACGGCGAAGTAGAGGGTGTTCTTCTCCACGATGGGATTTTTGTACCTGACCTCGGAGGAGAGTTCCATGGACGCCGGAATCCGCGCAATGGATTCGATGAGATGGGCGCCCACCATTGCGGCATAGGAGGAAGTACCCACCGCGATTATCTTTACCCTTTCCAGGTTGAGCAGTTCCCTGTTGTTCATATTGAGCCCGCCGAGATGGCCAGTGGCGGTTTCCAGGTTGAGCCGTCCCCTCATGCCGCGGCTGATCGATTCGGGCTGCTCGAAAATCTCCTTTTCCATAAAGTGAAGGAACCCGTTTTTCTCAATCTCCTCCAGCTCCCAGCTTATCTGCTCCGTCGTTTTGCTTATGGGCCGGTTGGACAGGTCCGTGGTCCTGTACCCATCGGCTGTCACCGTCACCACTTCCCCGTCTTCCATATACACGACCTGTTTGGTATACGCCATCATGGCCGTAACATCGGAAGCGAGAAACATTTCCCCGTTTCCTATGCCGAGCACAAGGGGACTCCCGTTCCTGGCGCCCACGATTTTTCCGGGTTCGTTTACATGAACAACGGCTATGCCGTAGGTGCCTTTCAGCAGTACCAGGGCTTCCTTTACCGCTTTTTCCAAATCACCCTGGTAGCATTTGCTTATGAGATGGGAGATT
>SPDA01000633.1 GCA_004525155.1 Spirochaetales bacterium | reverse complement strand
TACCAGTTCTTCAGGCAGCCGCAGGGTCAAGGCTTCGTCAAAGGCGTCCGCAAGACTTCCTACGTCGAGGTTCACGCCGGCAAGAGAAAAAAGCAGACTCTGGTAGAACAAGGCCTGTTCCACAACGCTTTTTGTCGCCGCCACCGCCTCCTCCTTTCCACAGGAAAGGACAAAGGTACGCGTGCACAGGGATTCCAGTACGGTTCCGCGGTTGGCTGTCAAACCGAAAAGATTCCCGTGACCTTTCCGTCTCAGATGTTCGAATAGAGCGATGACTTCCTTGGTACGTCCGCTGTTGGAGGCGCCGAAAACGATATAATCATCCAGATTATACTCCGACGCCTGCCTCGACCCTTCCGAAGAGATTGACAGCCCGAAACCCCTGCTTAAATTCCAGCGCATGGCGTTTTTAGCCGGGAAAATCCGGCTCGATCCTTCGCCGGTAAGGAATAATTTGCCGCTCTTTTTTATTTTTTCCGCTGTTTCCCCGGTTTCCTGAAGCCTGAAACTCCTTATAGTACCGGGGGTCTCCATCATTTCGCGCGCCAGCGCGAAACCTGTATAAGTTGCCGAACTGTTCATTGTTCCTCCTTACAGGGCCACCTTTCTGCATGCAAGTTTCACATATTCCTGCAGCGGTTTGGTTTTTGACGCCGCTCTCTCCCGCCGCCTGAATGACACCGGCTGGATAGGACGCTGCGCACATGAGGTTATCGTCTCCAAGGTAGAGTACCTTTCCCGTCACCGGATTCATCCTCCTGTCTTAGGCTATGATAGAAAAACCAAAGTGCACAGTCAACGCCTGGCAAAAATAAAATGCCTATTGTGCAGGTGAGCAGCAGCCGGGACAGATAATGACGGCGCCTGATTAAAGAATGGATTTTTGCCCGTTATACTAGTACATTAATACCAGGAGCCGGGAACAGAACAGGGAAAGCTCATGGGCGGCAAAAACAGTATTCTACTTATAGAAGATGATAAAGAAATAGCCGATATTATCGCCATGCATATCGCGGACATGGGAATGTCAGCTGATATCGTACGTGATGGCCGCCAGGGGCTGGAAAAAGCTCAAACTGCAGAATTTTCTCTCATCATACTCGATATAATGCTGCCCGGGCTGGACGGTCTTTCCGTTTGTAAAAAGATACGCGAGAAAAACCCGTATGTTCCCATTCTCATGTTAACGGCAAAATCCGAAGAAATCGATCGGGTCCTGGGGCTCGAAATCGGCGCGGATGATTACATGACCAAACCATTCAGCGTCCGGGAGCTTGCGGCAAGAATAAAGGCGCTTCTCAGGCGGGCCCGGACAGGAAAAACCGCGCTGACGGAAACCACGCAAAAGGGAGTTGTACGGTTTAAGGAATTTATCCTTGACCCTGAAAAAAGAAAGGTAACATTTAAGGGAAAAACCCTTGAACTTACCGTCAAGGAATTTGAACTCCTGGATCTTTTTATGCGCAGCCCGGGGAGGACCTACAGCAGAAACAGTCTGTTACAACTGATCTGGGGATATCAGTATGAAGGTTATGAACATACGGTAAACTCGCATATCAACAGGCTGCGGGTTAAAATAGAACAGGACCCCGGGAACCCGAAATATCTCAAAACCGTCTGGGGAGTAGGCTACAGGTTCGCGGAACTCGAGGAGCTTCCCGATGAATAAACGATTTTATTCCTTCTATATACGCTTATCCTTGATTTTCCTTCTTCTCATCACGGTGTTAGGCGCAAGTTCTTTAATAATCGCCTTTTATTTTTCCGGACACCTGTTCGATGAAGTGGAACAGCGCTTAAACAGGGATTATGCCCGGAATATTGCCCTGGAAATTCAGCCGCTTGTGGAGGGAGGATTTGACGAGGACCGCATAAAGAGCGCCATCCACTACATGATGGTTTTAAACCCGATGGTGGAAATATATATTCTCTCCGACCAGGGCGAAATCCTTGTTTATTTTACCCATCCTCAGGACAGAATACTCAAGGAAAAGGTCGTTCTTGTCCCCGTAAATCAATTTGTCAGCAGCAACGATAAAGGTTTTTTTCTGGGGGACGATCCGCGGAGCAATACCAGACGCAAACCCTTTTCCGCAGCTGCCATGCAGATGGGGGACCAGACCGGGTATGTGTACATTATTTTGGGAGGAAAAGATTACGATACGTCCTTCGAATCAATACGGTCCGGTTACTATGCCAGAGTTGCCTTAATCACCTTTTTCC
>SPDA01000178.1 GCA_004525155.1 Spirochaetales bacterium | reverse complement strand
GCATGGGCGGCCGGCGGAAGGAGGCGGAGCCTATTCCGGGGGCGGACCTGCTTCTTGCGGGTCATTTCGTGGACAGACTCGTTCTCGGCAATCTTCAGGCCGACTGCACCGCCAGGACCGACCGCAGCGGGAATAAGGAACCGAGGCGTTTTCTCCTCTCCCTCGGGGGAGCCGGGGCCCAGGAAGACCTGGCGGTTTTCATTCTCCGGCAGCTGCTTCCCTACGTAAAAAAAGGCAGGGCCGTTATCGCCCTTAACTGCGGTGAGCATGGAGAAACATGGCGGAGAATCCGCTTCGCACTTACCAGGCACGACAGCGGCGCAGAGAAACTGCTGCGGGTCCATTCAGACTGGGAAGAAACCCTGTCCCTATTCCGCGATGCTCCGCCGGACGATTTCGAGGGAATTCATGTATGGGTTCATGACGGCCTCGTGCCCGCCGTGTTTACCACGAACCTCCTCATACGCTGGTGTGATTTCCTCGTCACCAAACCCGGGGAACTTGCCTTCTATCCGGTGCCGAAAATCAATATCAAGCGATTGGGAGCGCATGAGGCCTGGAGCGCCATCCGTTCCGCGGAACTCGGCGACGGCACTCCCGAGCTTTCCTCCCCGGCACGCATAAAAAAGACACTGGCTGCCGTCATGGGGCAGGACGATATCCTCCGGATGATGACTTCCTGCATAGTTAACAATTACAAATCCGGGATATATAATGGTGCTGAAAATATAATCAGGCGGCTTCTAAAAACGTAAGTTTTTAAATTTGCCCGTATATCAAATCAGGGCAGAAGGAGATACACATGGCGGATGAATCTGAACAAATCGGCAGTATGGGCCTGGATGAAAGCGGTAACCCGACAGTGCGCGAGCCTGTTTTTATAAACCTGTCCAAGTTCAAGAATACGAGGTACCTTGACATCAGGAAATTCTATCAGAAAGAAGAGGAATGGAAACCCACAACCAAGGGTATTACACTTTCAGAATCACAAATAGGGGAATTAATAACCATCCTGCAGTCAAATAAGGACAGAATCGATGAGTGGTTCAGCCGGGAGACAAAATAATGCCCGGAAGCTTTTTACTCCCTCCCGGGCATCACATAAAAACGTACCTGACTATTTAATGCTTACTGCGCCGTTGCCGAACACAGCGGAAAGGCTGTTGGTTCGTATCGATACGTAATTGCCCTTGAGCATAGCCGGATCGAGTTTGAACACGTAAGCATAGGCATAACCGTACCTATTAGGATCGATGGTCGGGTCATAGACCTTAATCTCGCCGGTGTTTGCATTGATGACAATTTTTATGGGAATATCAACATTCAGGTTTTTTGAAAGTTCATTGATGGCCCAGGGAAGGGTCGCTCCAAGAGCTTTCACTATATCGATATTATAAGCATCCATGAGATCCATATTTACATTATCAGTACTCTTGTACACCTGAGCCCGGATGCCGTAGTGCTTGGAATTCATGGGCACAGCTGTATCGAGGTTGAGCCAGAGCAGATAAGACCTGCCGTTACCCCAGCTCGGTTTTCCGAGAAATGCCTTGTCGACACCGATATGGGCTCCGAAACCGGCATGCAGTTTGCCTGCAGCGAGGGCTGCCATATCCGAATAACCGCCGGCATTATATCGTACAGTAAAATCATACTGCATTATGCCGCTCTGCGGGAGTCTGATATCAATCCTGGCCAAACCGGTTTTCGTGTCTTTCTGTATAAGGCTTCCGGCAGCCATGGACCAGTTGCCATAACTCACTGTCCATTCGGTTCCGCCGTATTGCATGGTCTGTGCAAAAAGGGCCCCGGATAAGAAAAGGAGAAGTACGGTAAGACTCAGGATGACTTTTAGAAGTTTCATGGTTTATCCTCCATTCATGTTAGAATGATTATTTTGATACATCATAATACCGGAAAGGAAAAGTCTCAATTAAAAATTTATTTTTATTGCTAATTATATTTTTTTATGATACTTTTATAAAGAAATTATAATTCATGTTACCTAAAGATAGGCGTAGTAAAATTTTAAAACTCCTCGAAGAACAGACTGTCTCCGGCATCCGTGAACTCTTCGGAGTTTTCAATGTCTCTATTCCAACGTTATATAAAGATTTAGAGATTCTGGAAAGAGAAAAGAAAATTTCAAGAAGTTACGGCGCCATCCAGCTTATCCGCGAAGACAAGTTCCGTCACAGCTTTTTCAGCAGGCTTAAAATGGAGAAAGATAAAAAACGGCATATAGCGAGGTCCGCGGTGTCCTTTATCCAGTCTGGAGATACCATATTCCTTGATTCCTCCACTACTACATTTTACCTCTGCGACGAATTGAAAAAATCAAGCATACAGAGCCTGACGATAATAACGAACTCCCTTTTCATTCCTCAGGAATTCATCATGCATGCAAATTACCGCATCATTCAGACCGGAGGCATGCTGGACCGGGATATAGGCTGTTTTCACAGCCAGGATATCGAATCCTACCTGTCCCGGATCCACGGCAACAAATTCTTTTTTTCCGCCCAGGCCGTATCCACGGAAAAGGGGATACTGGATAGTTACCAGCCGGAAGAAATCAAGATTAAACAGCTTTTTTTGGCCAATGCCGATGAATCCATCGCCCTGCTCGATTCAACCAAATTCAACAAAACCGGTACAATCAACTGGCTCGCCATCGAGGATCTCAAGATGATAATTACGGACAAGGAGCTTGATTCAGCGGTGCAGAAGTACATGAGGGAGAAAGGCGTCCGTCTTTTTACATAAGCAGACGGGAAAGGAGGCCTGCCGGCGGATCAATCCGGGAATTCCCGCCGAATCCTGTAAAACTGGTTTTCCATGTCAAGAAAGATATCCGTTAAAACTGGATCAAAATGCTTGCCTTTTTCCTTGACAATTTCTTCCACGGCCTGATTGTGGGACCAGGGTTCCTTGTAGGGCCGTTTTGAAGTGAGGGCATCATAAACATCCGAGATTGCGCAAACCCTGGCGCTCAGAGGAATATCCTCGCCCTTAAGGCCGTCGGGATACCCTGTGCCGTCGTGGCGTTCATGATGGTGCAGCGCAATTCTGGAAGACAGAGTCAGAAAAGACTGTTCGCCCAGTTCCTTGTCCGCCTGGTTAAGGATGTTCCATCCCCATTGGGTATGCTTTTTCATGATATCCCACTCAGAGTTGTCCAGGGAGCCGCTCTTAAGCAGGATTGTATCCGGCACGGCAACCTTACCGATGTCGTGCAGCATGCCGGAGATAAATATATCCTCCGTATAATCCTCGCTTATGCTGAACTCGAAGGGCTGATTTTCATAAATCTTCTGGCTGAGGATTCGATTGTATTCACAAATCCTGTGCAGGTGATTGCCGGTTTCCCGGTCCCTGTACTCGGCCAGGGCTGCAAGGGTCTTCATGGCGGTGACCTGTGTTTTCTGCAGAATACCGGTTGTGCTGAGCAGCTTGTCCATAAGATGCTTCTGCTCATCCAGGCTGTCGTAAAGTTCCTCGTTCACTTTGAGGTAGTCGCTTATATCGAAAAGGATTCCGATGGTCAGTTTGCCCAGGAGGGTGGAAAAATCCTGGACCGTGAGAATATCGCCCCCGCCTGTCCGCACCCGTACCGTAAGCCCCGTATTCAGGGCGTCGGACGCTATTTTCTTGAGACTTTCGGTCCAGCAATCCCTGTCAATGAAGAATTCATTTATGGAGCTCAGATCGGAAACAGCGCTGTAGGAAAAGTGTTTAAGAAAGGTCGTGTTGACTGTTACGAACTGCCCGCCGGCATCGGTAACGTAGAGAGGGATATTAAGAAGATCCATGAATTTCGCGAAAAAGGCGGGGGAAAAGAGTTCACTCTGCTTGTCGATGTTATAAAAGGCCCCGTCCTTATCCGCTCCCGCGCCGACTACCTTGCTTTTAAGACCGAAAATCTCGAGCATGTCCCTGGTTTTCGACGCGAGTACGCCGAGCAGAGGTTCCATGGTCTTAAGCAGATGTTTCGGACTCGCGCTTTTAATGAGAAAGGCCCCGCCTGGTTCGCCGCTGACGCCGGTAAAGGGGTAGTAAAGCGTGTAATACTGCTTCAGCTCTTCGGGAAACAGGCCCGGCGGAAAAGGGGATTTTCCGTTAAAAAAGGTGGCCGTTTTGGGATACTGGGAAAGATCCTTTTTCGGGATGGAATACAGAGTGCCGAGCCTTGCATCGAGAGGTTCCGATTCAAACCTGATGATTTTCAGGGCTTTTACATCCTTAATCTGTTCGAGATAGCAGGATAAATCCCTAAGTTTATTAGTGGCGCTTTTTTCGCGATCAATTTTAAGAAATAGATCAAACACACTGTTGAGCATATCCATAATCGTCCATTTAAGTTATCGGAACTATTTCAGGATGTATAAGTAAAATGCAAAAATAATAGATTACTGCAATATGTAACAATATTTGGCACCTGACAACTTGGCAGAACGGTTTTACTCTCACCGGGACTGGACTGTTCCGGTCATGGGCACGAAGCGTACGGGCAGCAGCGGACGGCGTTCCACACTGCCGTCCGCGTGTTTGATGAGGAGGATTATGGTCTGAACGGAGTATACGCCCCCCACGGGTATGACCAGTTTTCCGCCGGGTTTCAGCTGACTGATGAGGGCCGGAGGAACATGCTCCGCCGCCGCCGTGACGATAATACCGTCGAAGGGGGCCTCTTCCGGCCAGCCGTAATAACCGTCCGCCGATTTTGTCCTGATCATGGTCATACCCAGTTCCTTGAATCTTGCCGATGCCGATTCCGCCAGTTCCGGGATAATTTCCAGCGTGAAAACCTCCCTGACGATGGCAGCCAGGACCGCTGCCTGGTAGCCGCTGCCTGTCCCGATTTCGAGCACCCTGTGCTCCGGCCCGGGCTCGAGCAGTTCCGTCATGTAGGCCACGATGTAAGGCTGGGAAATGGTCTGTCCGTAACCGATAGGAAGGGGATAATCGTTGTACGCTTCACTCTGCAGTTCCGCCGGCACGAAAAGATGCCTCGGCACCTTTTTCATGGCATCCAGCACGAGAGGGTCCCGGATTTTTCTTGCAGCTATCTGCAGATTTACCATCCGGGTCCGTTCACCCTGCCGCCCTGAGGCCAGGTCTCCGGCGTCAGTGCCGTCCACGGGAGCAGATGGCGATTCAGGTTTACCCGAAGCTGCCAGATAACCCGCGCCCGCCAGAGCGGAAACCAGAGAAAGGAAAAGGCCGCAGATTCTGATACCTTTTCTCATGGCTTTTATTGTATTTCCACGGTCAGAACAGGTCAAGGGCGGTTAAAAAAACATGTAGGGCCCGAGCTGGGTGTAATCGAAGGTACCCGGCAGCCGGTCCGCGCTGAAGGGCCTTTTGAGCTGAAACTGCGCGGCTTTCCGCAAATGTGGGTTCTGACCCGTTTTCCGGCTTATTTCCCGGTACCCCAGGACGGCGTCCTTCCGCCTGCCCAGCAGATCGAGGGCCCTGGCGCGCCAGAGATGGAGG
>SPDA01000177.1 GCA_004525155.1 Spirochaetales bacterium | reverse complement strand
GCGCGGCGTTATCGGGGAAGGTACGGCGAAAGTGGTCATAACTACGGATGCCGTGGACATTGCGGGAAAAACAGGAACAGGGGAGGTCGGTCTCGCGGAAAAATGGAATTCATGGTTTACGGCGTACGGCCCGTACGAATACGAAAACCCTGAAGACACAGTAGTGGTTGTGGTAATGGTGGAATCCACCAACGACTGGGAATGGTGGGCTCCCAAGGCAGCCAACATCGTGTTCCAGGGTATTTTTGCAAAGCAGAATTACGAGGAGGCGGTTAAAACACTCAATCTCTGGTATTTGAATAACCCCTGAAAAAACAAAATGAGAACAAAAACTATATTCGGTATAGACATTCTGCTTTTTATATCAATCCTGGGCCTCACCACTATAGGCATAGTTTTTATCTATTCTTCCGGAATAAGTTCCAGGGGCTTAAGTACCTCAAGTGAATACATGAAGCAGATTATCTGGGCTGGCACGGGTATCGCCTTTATGGTTTCCCTGATGTTCATCAATTACAGCAGATTGAAAACGATGTCCTGGTACATCTACGGCATCTGCATTCTGCTATTGATTATAACGCTGATTTTCGGACAGGTCGTGAACGGCGCGAAATCCTGGCTCGGCTTTTTTAATTTCGGTATTCAGCCTTCAGAATTCGCGAAAATCGGCACTATACTTCTGCTTTCAAGTTATCTCAGCAGCAATGAAAAAAGAATCGGCAGCCTGCGGCAGTTTATTGTCGCCTTCGGCATTATCCTGCTCCCCGTGCTTCTTACCGTCGTTCAGCCGGACATGGGTACGGCGCTTGTGTTTTTTCCCATATTTCTCGGACTCATATTCATAGCCGGTTTTCCTCTCCGCTATATTTTGTTCGTTATTATCGCTGCTGTTTTTTTCGTGTTACTTACCGTTCTGCCCGCCTGGAGCGCATACCTTGCTAAAAAGAATTTCATGTTTATCGATCTTCTTACAAACAGCACCTTTATCCAGATTTTCCTCCTCGCTGCGGGTTTTATAATACTTATTGCTTTTCTCGGCTACAGGTTTTTCAAAAAAGATTATTTTTACTGGATAATGTACAGCATCAGCATCATTTTCCTTTCATTTTCCGGTTCCGTGGGCGCAAGGCTGGTTCTCAAGGATTATCAGTTGATGAGGCTCATCGTTTTTCTAAACCCTGAAGTGGACCCGAAAGGCGCCGGCTGGAACATCATTCAGTCCATTACTGCCGTGGGTTCCGGCGGATTTCTCGGCAAGGGTTTCTTAAAGGGCACCCAGAGCCATTACCAATACCTGCCGCAGCAGAGCACGGACTTCATTTTTTCGATTATCGCCGAGGAGTGGGGGTTTCTGGGAAGCATGCTGATATTTCTTCTCTTCGTTATCATACTGTTCCGCCTGGTGCTCATAACCCTCAGTATCAAGGACAGTTTCGGGCAGTTCATCTGCGTCGGAATACTGTCGATGTTATGTTTCCATTTCTTTATCAATATAGGCATGGCTATGGGAATCATGCCCATAACAGGTATACCTCTTTTTTTCCTGTCCTACGGCGGTTCCTCCCTCTGGACCGGAATGATCAGCATCGGCATTATCTTAAGTATTTACAGCAACAGGTACAGGTATGCCTAATACGGCAATGCAGAACAGGCAGTTAAAGCGGATTCTATTATCGGTAGAAAAACCGGGCAGATACTCCGGGGGAGAGTTCGGGATGGCGCCGCTAAAAAAAGACGCGGCACTCCATGTTGCGGTTTCTTACCCGGACCTGTACGAAATCGGCATGTCCAATCTTGCCATACAGATTCTTTACAGCAGGCTTAATGCGGTAAAGGACGTGTACTGCGAGAGAGTGTTTACCCCTGCACCGGATTTCGCGGCGGGCCTTACAAAGGCGTCCCTTCCGCTTTTTTCACTGGAAACAGGACGGCCGCTGAAAGACTTCGATCTGCTGGGTTTTTCCATCGGCTACGAACTCATCATCACCAATGTTCTTTCCATGCTTTCTCTCTCGGGCATTCCTTTATCCTGGAAGGACCGCGGTGAATCGGATCCTTTGATAGTCGCCGGAGGGCCGGCAGTCATAAACCCGCTCCCTTTTTCACGGTTTTTTGATGCCATATATATAGGCGAGGCGGAGGATGAATTCCCGCAAATCTGCGCTGACCTCGCTCAAATCCGCAGGGATGGAGGCAAGCGCGAGGATCTGCTTCGGCACATCCGGGCTTCAAGCCACTTTTTCCATCAGGGGAAGCGGGAAAAAACCTCCCGAAAGGTCTGGGAATGCTTCGGAAAAGACCCTGACGAGCCGGAAACGGTTTTCCCCGTGCCAATATCAAAACTGTGCAGGACCATGGTGTTGTCGAGATAATGCGCGGCTGTCCGAACGGCTGCAGGTTCTGCCAGGCCGGTTACATGTACAGGCCCCACCGGGAAAAGGATGCGGAATTGATCATAGCCGAAGTCGACCGGCTCGTAACAAGGTCCGGGTACACGGAGATAACCCTCGCTTCCCTTTCTACCGGCGATTACTCGGGAATTCTCGATCTTTTAAAAAATTTAAATGACCGGTACAGTTCCAGAGGAGTGTCCTTTTCCCTGCCCTCACTCAAGATAAGCAGTTTTCTTCTGCCCATTCTGCGCGAAGTCAAGGTTGTAAGAAAAACAGGCCTCACTTTTGCAGTCGAAACTCCCGAGGAACAGTGGCAGCTCTGCTTGAACAAATCAACGGAAGCGGAAAAAATTACCGACATACTTAAACACGCCCGGGAGCTCGGATGGAAAGGCGCCAAGTTCTACTTCATGATAGGTCTTCCGCCTTCATTCAATGAGGATGAGGAAAACGCAATAGTGCGGTTTATGCAATCCTTATACGCGCAGGTTCCCATGAATTATACGGTCAACGTCGGCACCTTTGTCCCGAAACCGCATACGCCCTATCAATGGGCGCCAATGCTCGACGAAAGAGAGGCCTTCAGGCGGGCAATGTATATTAAGAAAAGTCTCAGCAAGCGGTTTTTCAAGGTTTCCTTTCACGACACCTTCCAGTCTTTTCTCGAGGCGATGATTTCACGTGGCGATGAGAGGGCAGGGGACATAATTGAAAAAGCCTTCCGGGCCGGCGCCGTACTCGACGCCTGGGAGGAACATCTTGATAAAAACGCCTGGCGAAGCGCCATTGAAACCGCCGATTGGGACGTGGCAGCCGAGACCCTCACAGGACGTTCCTTTGAAAAACCGCTTCCCTGGGACGTGATAGACCTTCATGTTGCTTCAGGATTTCTTGCAAAAGAAAGGGAAAAAAGCCTTAAAGGGGAACTGACGGGAGCCTGCGAGGAACCCTGCGGCCATAACTGCGGTTCCTGCAGGGGGGAAAGGAGCATCAGGCAGGCGGGCAGAAATGCCGAACCCGGTACCGGAACAGGCGCATCTCAGCCGGACGGGGACTGCGTGAAATATCTTTTTTCCTTCAAAAAACTGGATGCTGCTGTTTATCTTTCCCATCTAAACCTTGTGCGGATTTTTGAAAGGGCCTTTATACGTTCCGGGTTTCAGCCCTGTTATTCGGAAGGTTTTAATCCTCAGCCGAAAATTGAATTTGCCCAGCCATTGTCCCTCGGCGTTGAAACACACGGCGACATGTGCGCCGTGGAACTCAAGGGAAATCCCGGATGCGCGGAATTGGAAAGAGCCTGCAACAGTGCCTTGCCGGAGGGTATCGGCATAACCTCGATACGCGCGCTGCCGGCAAACCCTGACGGCAGAAAACCTCCTTCACTCATGTCCCTCTACGCCGGTTCCGATTATACTGTTCAGCCTGACGGTACTTCCAGCGGGTTGAGCCTTGAAAAAGTGGCGGAGAAACTTGAAGGGTACTTCACCCGTAAAAATATAACCAACTGCGGGGTATCCGCCGGCGCCGAATTTCTTGAAGTGAAAATCCGCCCGCACAGTGAAGGCCGCGGTAACATACTCGCCATTCTGAGGGAGGCCCTCGATACGGATGAACCTCTCGGTCTCGGGCTGTCAGTTGCCAGGACGAGGATGTGGGCAGGAACCGGGGGGAAAGGGGAGGCGGATTATTTTTCCGTCTTTAATGTATGAGATTCCGTATTTTTGGCTTCGTTCCAGAAATCATCCATTTTTTCAAGGTTTTCCTGTTTTAGCTCCCGGCCTTCTTCCTTCATGCGTTTTTCCATATGCCTGAACCTGTAAACGAATTTTTTATTGGTCCTGTTGAGGGCAAGCATGGGATTTATGGACATGAACCGGGAGAGGTTGATAAGGGAAAACATCAGATCACCGAACTCAAGTTCCAGTTCCTCTTCATTTTCCTGCTCCAGGGCAGTTTCAAACTCTTTCAGTTCTTCGAGTACTTTGCTGTATACGTGTTCTTTTTTCTGCCAGTCAAAACCGAACTTTGCTGCTTTTTTCTGAAGATAAAAGGCGTGTTCCAGGGGCGATACGCCGGATGGTACCGAATCGAGAACTGACGCGTCCTTGTGTTTTTTTTCTTTTGTCTGCTTTATGACTTCCCACTGATGGATTATTTCTTTGGAAGTTTTCGCATCGCTTGTTCCGAAAACATGGGGATGTCTGCGGATGAGTTTATCGGAAATTCCCTGCAGTATGTCCGCGAGGGAGAAGGCTTTTTCCTGCTGTTTCATGTAACCGATCATGGTAATGAGGAGAAACAGATCGCCGAGTTCCTCCTTGAGATTTTCATCATCAGCCTGCCGTATGGCATCAATGCATTCAAAAGTTTCCTCCAGCAGGTTCGGAGCCATGGTGGATGGAGTCTGTTCCTTGTCCCAATTGCAGCCGCGCGGCCCGCGCAGAGTTTTAATAATCGAGTAGAATTTGTAAAAGGCTTTTTTTATCTTACGCTTCATGGGGATGACTATATCACGGTGCGCGGTCCGTAGCAATAATAAGTTTTTTATTAAAAGTAGACAGAATATCTATTATCAGAAGTTATTTAATACGGACGTTTTGTCTATGCGGTATTTTCTGTCCGTGCAGAAAACTCTCATGACGTCTTTTTCCGACTTCCCTATTTTTTATCGCTGACCAGGGAAAAAAGCCAGATTACGACAAAGGCAGTAATGAGCGGCGGAAATATATTGACCGAGTTATTGAGATTCGCGAGCCTCTCTATAAGGTTCGAAAAAAAATGTTCAATGATGCCGCCTAAAAAAGCTCCGACAAGGGAAATCACCAGAGTCCCCCAGAATTTACCGAAAATGGGTTTCTTGAGCACAAAGTAGAAAAACAGGGAAACTGCGAAACCTATTATAAAATATGTCAAACCTATGTTGAAATAATAATTGAACACGGATGTTCTTCTCCTTTAACCTGCTAATCAACCTTGAGACGAATCCTGCCGAGACTGGCCGTCCTGCTGTAAATATCATTAATCAAATCGTATCTGCCATAGGCCATGACATAGAGAACAAGGTACACATATGGATTATCCGCCGAGTAGAGATTCGGGGAAAAGTCCTCATAACTGTCATC
>SPDA01000291.1 GCA_004525155.1 Spirochaetales bacterium | reverse complement strand
GGTCCGGTTCTGACTGCACAGTGCAGTAATCATAATGATGACTGTATCAGGTCCGGCAGATGCAGTTCCCAGGCCTTGTGGGAAGAGTTACAGGATGTTACCGTATCCTTCCTCAAGGCAAGGACTCTTGAACAGTTTGCAGAAGATTCCTCAATACAAAGGATAGAAGTATGACGAAGCGCAAAGTTTACATGGACAACAACGCCACTACACCCCTGCATCCGGAGGTAAAAAACACGATAATCGAAAGTTTCGACTTGTATGGAAATCCCTCCAGCATGCACGAATTCGGAAGGATCGTGCGGGCGCGGGTGGAAGAGGCAAGGGTCACGGTGGCAGGTCTTATCAATGCGGACCCCCACGAGATAATTTTTACCGGAGGCGGTTCCGAATCGAACAATACCGTGCTGAAGCGGGTAACCTGTCCGGACCGGTTCTGTTTTCACTGCGCGGACCATAAAAACGAGATAGTCACATCAGTGATAGAACATCCGAGTGTTCTCCAAACCGCGGATTTTCTTAAAGGTTCGGGAGTACCGGTTCATTACATACCGGTGGACAGGACCGGCAAGGTGGACATGAATGTCTTAAGCGATGTTGTCACGGACAGGACCTTTCTCGTATCGATCATGTTTGCTAACAACGAAATCGGAACCATTCAGGATATACGTGAAATTGTCAAACTTGCCCACAGCAGGGGCGCCCTGGTGCACACGGACGCTGTCCAGGCCATCGGAAAGGTCCCCGTGGACGTGCGGAGCCTGGATGTGGATTTCCTGAGCCTGTCCGGGCACAAACTCTACGCGCCCAAAGGCATCGGCGTGCTCTATGTCAAGAAAGGCTCACCTTTCTGCACCTTCATACACGGGGGTCACCAGGAGGACGGCAGGCGGGCGGGCACATTGAACAATACCGGCATACTCGGTCTCGGAAAGGCCGCGGAAATTGCCCTTAAGGAGGGCGCTGAAGAGGCTGCGAGGCTTCTCAAGCTGAAGGCGAGGCTCCTCAAGGGAATAGAAGAAAGGATTCCCGATATCGTTGTCAACGGACACCCCGTCGACTGCCTTCCCGGCACCCTGAACGTTTCTTTCCCCGGGGCCGAAGGCGAGTCGATACTCCTGTATCTCGACCTCGAGGGAATCGCCGTCTCCACCGGTTCCGCCTGCGCTACCGGCTCCCTGGAGCCTTCGCATGTTCTTCTCGCTACGGGCCTGGGACCCGAGATTGCCCACGGATCCATACGGTTCAGCATGGGCAGGGAAAACACGGATGAGGACGTGGACTATATTCTGGAAAAACTCCCGCCGGTCATCTCCCGCATAAGGAAAATGTCCACCGCTTATCAAGGAGGCAAAGCATGAGCCAGCAGTTTACCTGGATGTATTCTGACGAGGTTAAGGACCATTTCGTGAACCCCCGGAATGTGCTCGAGGACGAGGCTTCCTATAATCCTGACGGCAGGGGAGTGGTGGGCAATATACGCTGCGGCGATCAGATGCTCATGGCCATTAAGGTAAAAGACGGAAAAATAAGCGACTGCAGGTGGAAAACCTACGGCTGCGCCAGCGCCATAGCGAGCACTTCGATACTGTCGGAAGCGGTAAAGGAGATGCCCCTCGAACAGGCCTACAATATTACCCCCAAGGAAATAGCCGACAGGCTGGGGGGGCTCCCGGAAAACAAGATCCACTGTTCCGTTCTGGGCGACAAGGCCTTGAAGTCGGCCATAGAGGATTACTATACAAGGACAGGGCAGGAATCGAAAATACCGCAGAAGAAAGCGGAAATCATCTGCGAATGCCTCAAGGTTACGGACAAGGATATTGAACAGGCTGTCCGCGAAGGGGTAAAAACCTGGGAAGAACTGCAGGCGGCAACGAAAATAGGCACCGATTGCGGAAAATGCAAAGACAAAGGAGAGAAGCTCCTTCACGAATACGTGCATCTTTACGGGGACCTGAGATGATCAGCTTCCTGCTGTTGCCGTCTTTCAGTCCTGCGGCGGAGTCCTTCTTACCGCGAACTCGCGCTTCGGAGAGACCCAGCCCGGCGGATCGAGGTGCTGTGCCTGTTCATAAAAGAACTGCTGTACCCTGAAGGGTTTTTCCTTTTTTACGGTCTGGCGCTTCGCATCGGCCGTATTTTTGGAAGCGGTCTTCGTCTTGGAGGACCCCTGGACTTTTTCCTTGAGGTTTTCCTGTTTTCCCCTGACCTGCGCCTCTCCGGAAGGCATTGACTTGACATAAACGCCCGAGGAAGCGAGCACAGAGCTTTTCTGATTATCCCTGAAAAAAGATTCGAGAATACTTTTAAGCCTCGTTTTCAGGGGGGGGGCCTCTACAGGGAACATGAGCTCAACCCGGTGTTCCAGGTTTCTGGGCATCCAGTCCGCGCTGGACAGGTAGGTCTCTTCCTGCCCCTTGTTATGAAAATGGAAGACCCGGGCGTGTTCCAGATATCTGTCGATAACACTCACCACCGTTATGGTTTTACTCTGGTCCTTCACCCCGGGCACGAGCATGCAGATACCCCGCACGTTGAGCAGTATGCGCACTCCGGCCTTCGATGCCTGGTATAAGGCCCTTATGACATCCGGGTCGGCCAAAGAATTCATCTTGGCCATGATGAGTCCCGGATTGTCCGCGGTACTGCGTTCCGTTTCCCTGCGGATAAGTTTCAGGAGCTTTTCCTTAAGCGATATGGGTGCCATGGTGAGTTTGGAAAGATTCGGCGCCGAGGAATAACCTGTAATGGCATTGAAAAAAAGGACCGCCTCGTAGGTGAGATCCTCCCTGCAGGTCATGAATCCGATATCCGTGTAGAGCCTGGCGGTCTTGTCGTTGTAATTACCCGTACTCAAGTGGAGGTAACGCCGCACCCCTTCCGTTTCCCTGCGCACGATAAGAGTCGCCTTGGCATGAACCTTGAGCCGTGCAATACCGTATATAACGATAACCCCCGCCTTCTGCAGGGTGTTTGCCCATTCTATGTTCCTTTCCTCGTCGAACCGGGCCTTCAGTTCCAACAGCACCGTAACCTGCTTTCCGTTTTTTGCCGCTTTCGAAAGAGAGCCGATAATGGGCGATTGTCCGCTCGTCCTGTACAGGGTCATTTTTATACTCAGAACCTGGGGATCTTCCGCGGCCTCGCGCAGCAGGGTCAGTACCGGCTCGAAGGATTCGTAGGGATGATGCAGCATGATGTCCTGCCGTTTTATGTTGTCCCACATGGTCAGCTCCCTGTTTATCTGGGAGGTCCGCCTCGGGCTCCAGTCGGGATACCGAAGCTGGTCGAAATCCTGGGTAAAGGCAAGGGACATGATGTTCCTGAGATCCATGCGGCCGGGCGTTGTATACACGAACTTTTCGTCAATGCCGAGCTTTTCCTTCAGAAAATTTTTCAGCTCCGGGTTATGACTGCTCACCTCGAGGCGGATGGCTACGCTGTGCTGCCTGTTTGACAGGATTTCCTCCATGGCTTCGATAAAATCCTCGTCCCGCTCCTCGTCCACGGACATGTCCGCGTCCCTCGTAACTCGGAACAGGATATAGGAATCCACCCTGTATCCTTCAAAAAGACGGTCCGCGTTATGAATGATGATGTCTTCGAGAAAAGTGAAAAATACCCTGCCATCCGACCCGGGCAGCCAGAAATACCGCCGGAGGGAGGATGGAATCTGCAGGATGGCGTATTTGGCTTCTTTTTTCGCCGCGTCTTTCAGCCGGAACAGTATGTGGAGTTTCAAATTGACGGTAAAGGGAAAGGGCTTTTCCTCCTCAACCCTGACCGGGGAGAGGGAGGGGAAAATTTCTTCCTGGAAAAGCGTCTGCTCGAACTGTTTCTGCTGAGCGTCAAAGTCCGTCGGCAGTACATAAACAAACCCCTTCTCTTTGAGCCCCGGTATTATCTCGGTTTCCAGGCACTTGTGCTGGTTCCGGATTATGCCCTGAATTTTTTCCGCAATCAGTTCCAGCTGTCTGGAGGGCGATATGCCGGAAGGGCAGGTTACCCTGTCCGATTTTTCATGCTGTCTCCTGAGCGTCGCCACCCGAACCATGAAAAATTCGTCAAAGTTCGAACTGACGATGCATACGAACTTGAGGCGTTCCAGGAGAGGAAGGGAAGGATCGAGGGCCTCGTCCAGCACCCGTCTGTTGAATTCTATCCAGCTTAATTCCCTGTTGAAAAACCTGGGATTCTCATGTCCGCCTTTTTTGGCTTTCTTT
>SPDA01000387.1 GCA_004525155.1 Spirochaetales bacterium | reverse complement strand
TGAATTCAAGAAAGCTGACCTCGACTTCAAACACGGGGTACGGATTTCCACGGACTTCGCACCGGAAGCCTCAATTCTAGGCAATCCCAAGGACCTGGTAACCATAATCGATTGCCTGCTGGACAATGCGCAGGAAGCCATGACGTCGCAGGAAGAAAAATGCATTACATTGAAGACCGCTGCCGGACAGCATACCGTCAAACTTACCATTGAAGACAACGGTTCCGGACTTCCCTTCTGCAGCCCCTGCCGGCATAACAGCGAATGCCTCAGCTGCCCGGAGTTTCATATAGGCAGAACAACCAAGGAGAAGGGAAGCGGTCTCGGTATAACCCTTGTCCGGAACTCCATAGCGAAGCTGAACGGCGACCTGCGGATCGAAAGCGGCCCCGGCAGGGGGACAGCCGTTCAGATATGGTTCCCCAGGAACAGGAAACACGCAAAAGCGGCGGGTTAGGTTTCTACCTCCGATTTCCATTCATTACGGTCTTTTCCGCGTAGAGTTCTGCTGCGGCAACAGCTGTTTATAACAATTTGTTATTTTAATTAATCCTTTATCTATGGCCGATCCTGTGAAAAAATCATTATTATTGCAGGGAGGAGATTAACATGGCGATTATTTCATTGAAAGATGTGCATAAAACGTATCCCCTTGGAAAAACCGAGGTACATGCGGTAAAAGGGGTATCTTTCGATATAGAGGAAGGCGATTTTATTTCCATTGCCGGACCATCCGGGTCGGGAAAATCTACCATTCTTAACATGATAGGCTGCATCGACACGCCCACCGAAGGAAGCGTCGAAATCCAGGGAACCCATACCAGTTCCTTGAACGACCGGGAGATAACCACCCTCCGGCACCGGGTCATAGGCTTTATCTTCCAGAGTTTCAACCTCATCCCCGTACTGTCCGTTTTTGAAAATATCGAGTTCCCGCTCCTGCTGGGCAATTCCAGAAAGGACGACCGCAAGGCGAAAGAGGAATGGATCCGGTTTCTTATACGGGATGTGGGGCTTGAAAACTGGACAAAGCACAAGCCGAACGAACTGTCCGGCGGGCAGCGCCAGCGCGTTGCCATAGCCAGGGCCCTGGTATCCAAGCCGAACATCGTGCTCGCCGACGAACCGACGGCAAACCTCGATTCCGAGACAGGCGAAGCCATAATCGGGCTCATGAAAAAGATGAACAAGGAACTAGGCACGACCTTCATTTTCTCCACCCACGATCCGGCCATCGTCGGCATTGCCGACCATGTTATCCGGCTCCTCGACGGAAAGATAATAGAGAACAGGCGGCAGACATGAGCGTGCTGTACAAGATATCCTACCGCAACCTGCGGGAGCATAAAACAAAAACACTTATTGTAGGTCTTATCATCGCTTTCGGGGTCTTTATTCTCGTAATCGGTAATTCACTTCTCGACACAGCGTCCAAGGGCGTGCGGAAAAGCTACACGGAAAATTACACGGGCGACATCATTCTTACATCCGTAAAACAGAAATCCCCCGGTCTCTTCATATCGGACAGGGGTATGAGCATCGACGAACCCGTACCGGTCATCAGGAATTACCCGGAGCTGCTCAAGATCGTCGAGAGTGACCCTTCCGTAAGACAGGTCACCCCGCTGCTGTCAGGGTTCGCCACGGCCCAGATCGGCGAATCCGGATCCGCATTTCTCCAGCTGTGGGGAGTCGACCCGGAACTCTACAATCTCATGTTTCCCGGCAACATGGAACTCATCCAGGGTGATTTTTTAAAACCGGGCCAGAACGGCATAGTCATTTCCCAGAACACCATTGAATCCATAGAAGAGAGCTCGGGGAAAACGCCCGGAGTGGGGGATACCATGCTCATCTCCTCCATGAACGCCGTATCCGGCACCAAGATTCGGGAGGTGACCATCCGGGGCGTATACAGTTTCATCAATTCCTCTCCCCAGCTTCAGCTCATTTCTTTCGTCGATCCGGGAACCATGCGGGTCTTGAACGGCATGACCCAGGTGCAGGATATAAAAGCGAGCCTTACCAAGGAGGAACAGTCCATCCTGGGCGCGGTGAACGAGGACGATCTGTTCTCTTCGGATTCCGATCTTCTGACGACCATCGAGCCCGCAGCGGCACAAACACCGGTTGCGGAAGACGCCCTGCTCTCCATCCTGGGGGACACCTCGGCCCGGGATGTCTACAACGAGATAGACCCTAACTCCTGGCAGTTCCTTCTCGTCAAGGTCGACAAGGGCGCGGCAGCGGACCGGGTTATCAGACAGATGAACGATCTTTTCCAGAAGGATGGCGTTGAAGTAAAAGCCTTCAACTGGCTCGAGGGCGCAGGAGGAATGGCGCAGATAACCTTCACCTTCAAAACCATTTTCAACATTCTCATCCTGCTGGTGGCGGTGGTCTCCATCATCATCATCATGAACACCCTTGTCATATCCGTTACCGAAAGAATAGGAGAAATAGGCACCATGCGGGCGATAGGGGCGCAGCGGTCATTCGTCCGCCGCATGATTCTCCTTGAAACTTCCATGATTTCAGTCGTCTTCGGGTTGATAGGCATCGTGGCCGGGTCCATCGCGGTCTCCGTCCTAGGCGCCATAGGACTGAAGGCGGGCAATATGTTCCTCCAGGTGCTTTTCGGCGGACCGGTCTTAAGGCCCGGCATTTCCCCTGCTTCGATAGTCCTGTCCATCGCGGTGGTCGTGGCAGTCGGTATAATTTCGAGTCTTTATCCCGTGTCCGTGGCGCTCCGCATTCAGCCGGTAAAAGCCATGAACCAGACATCCTGAGAACAGTGAGGTAAAACCATGAACGCGGCACGCATTGCATTCAGAAATATTTCCAGGCAGAAAAAAAGGACATTCCTCCTGGGCGGCGCCATAGCCTTCGGAGTCATGATAATTGTGCTTATTAACAGTTTTTCCGCAGGCATCAATGTCAATGTAAAATACAATGTAACCAGCCTTTTGGGGGGACATATCTACATAAGCGGGCGGGAAACCACCGAAACCGGCAAGGCCCTGCAGGTAATAGGAGACCGCACCTCTCTCGAGGCGGCCCTGGTTCCTGTCAAAGACAAAATAGAGGAGGTCCATTACCGTTCGAGGACCTTCGGAGAGCTGATCTTCGTGTCGAAACAGACAACGGCGGCCGTGGACGGCGTCGACTGGGAAATGGAAAAGGAACTTATCGATCGCCTTCAGCTGGTCGAGGGAAACAAGGCGGACATACCGAAAGAGAAATCAATCATCCTGCCGGATTCCACGGCAAAGGATATCGGTGTGAAGGTCGGCGAAACCGTTCTGTTACGGCTTTCCTCCATAACCGGACAGCAGAACGTCGGCGATTTCACGGTGGCCGGCATAACGCGGGACCAGGGGAGCATGGGCATGACTTTTGCCTACGCGAACATCACTTACCTCAACAGCCTCATCGGTCTTAAACCGGAGGAATA
>SPDA01000057.1 GCA_004525155.1 Spirochaetales bacterium | reverse complement strand
TTCCGGCCCTTTGCTGCGGAAAAAATGGTGGAGGCCCTTCCGGCTTCCGTAAAAGCCATAGCGGTACTGGACCGGACCAAGGAACCGGGTTCCCTTGGCGAACCCCTGTACGAAGACGTGCGCACAGCCCTGGGCGAAGTCATGTCCATGGACAAATCCAAATTCTCCTCCTATCCTAAAGTTGTGGGAGGCAGATACGGCCTCGGATCGGCGGAATTCACTCCCGGCATGGCAAAGGCCGTCCTGGACAACCTGAAAAATCAGTCGCCCAAGAATCATTTCACCATAGGCATCAATGACGACGTGGCTTTTACGAGTCTCGATTGGGACAATTCCTGGTCCCTGGAGTCCGAAAAGGTTCACAGGGCGCTGTTCTACGGTCTCGGTTCTGACGGTACCGTTGGCGCGAACCACAACTCGATTAGAATTATAGGAGAGGCAACGGACAATTACGCGCAGGGATATTTCGTGTATGACTCCAAAAAAGCGGGCACCATGACCACCTCCCTCCTCCGCTTCGGAAAACAGAAGATTAAAAGCACATACCTCATCCACAAGGCGAATTTCCTCGCCTGCCACAAGTTCAGCTTTCTCGAAAAATACGACATTCTGGACAATCTCGAACAGGGCGGCACCTTCCTTCTTGCAGCCCCCTTTGACAAGGCCCACGTATGGGAACAGCTGCCGAAACGGGTACAGCAGCATATCATAGGTAAAAAGCTCAAATTCTACGTGATCGACGCCCTGAGCGTCGCCGAAAAACTCGGCCTGGGAGGCAGGATCAACACGATAATGCAGACCGCCTTTTTCAAGATTTCCGGCATCATCCCGGAGGAGGAGGCCCTCAAACTCATCAATGAATCCATCGTGCACAGCTACGGGAAAAAAGGCAAAGAGATTGTCGAAAGAAACATGAAAGCCGTCGAGGCGGCCGCCGCCCATCTGGAAAAAGTGGACTATCCAGCCAGCGCAGCCAGCACTCAGGAAATGATGCCCTCCGTTCCGGGCACGGCGCCGGCCTTCGTAAAAGATGTTCTCGGCGAAATCATCGCCGGCAGGGGAACAGAGCTGCCGGTTTCTAAAATGCCAGACGACGGCACTTTTCCCACGGGCACCACGAAATACGAAAAGAGAAACATTGCGGAATACATCCCCGTATGGGACCCGGAAACCTGCATTCAGTGCGGCGACTGCTCTGCGGTCTGTCCTCACGCCGTCATAAGGCTCAAAGCCTACAAACCGGAATTGCTCAAAAACGCTCCCGCCTCCTTTAAATCCACGGGTGCCAAAGGCAAAGAGTTCGAGGGCCTGAAGTTCACCATCCAGGTCGCCCCGGAGGATTGCACAGGCTGCGCAACCTGTGTGCATGTCTGCCCGGCATTCAAAAAGAACGAGGCCGGTGAAAAAACAGACCGGAAAGCGATCAATATGGAAGAGCAGATACCTCTCCGCGACCAGGAAGTCATAAACTGGGAATTCTTTCTGACCCTGCCCCAGGTGGACAGGTCCCTGCTCAAGCTCACGACGACCAAAGGGACCCAGTTCCTGGAACCTCTGTTCGAATTTTCCGGCGCCTGCGCAGGCTGCGGGGAAACTCCCTACGTCAAACTTCTTTCCCAGCTCTTCGGGGACAGGGCGATCATCGCAAATGCCACAGGCTGTTCCTCCATCTACGGAGGCAATCTGCCGACGACACCCTACACTGCGAGGGCCGACGGCAGGGGACCTGCCTGGTCAAATTCCCTGTTTGAAGATGCCGCGGAATTCGGTCTCGGCATGCGGCTTACCTCGGATAAGCTTTCCGAATATGCCGGGGAACTGGTGCAGCGGCTTATCGAAAGTAAGAAATGCTCCGTGGACACGGCGCTTCTTGAAAATATAAAGGCCAACGGGCAGAAAACGTGGGAGGATATTGAAAAACAGAGAGGACTGACGGATCAACTCAAAAAATCAATCGCCGCTTGTTCCTGCGGTGAGTGCAGCGAACTTCTTTCCCTGACGGACCACCTGATCCGCAGGGCCGTTTGGGTTCTCGGCGGGGACGGCTGGGCCTACGACATAGGCTACGGAGGGCTTGACCATGTTCTCGCCACCGGAAGAAACGTCAATGTGCTCGTCCTCGATACGGAGGTATATTCCAATACCGGCGGGCAGATGTCGAAAGCAACGCCCGTAGGCGCAATCGCCAAGTTCGCGGCAGGCGGCAAGTCCCTCCGCAAGAAGGACCTGGGGCTGATGTGCATGAGCTACGGTTATGTATATGTTGCCAGGATTGCCCTCGGTTTCAACCGTACCCAGACCATAAAGGCCTTCCTCGAAGCGGAAAGTTATAACGGCCCTTCCATAATCATAGCCTACAGCCACTGCATAAACCAGGGTATCAATATGACCAGGGGACTGGACCAGCAGAAGGCGGCTGTAACCTCGGGCATGTGGCCGCTGTACCGCTATAATCCGGAACTGACCGCGGAAGGGAAAAACCCCCTCGTCATGGATTCAAAGGAACCCACCACGGAAGTGGCGGACTATATTTACAAGGAAACAAGGTTCAAGTCTTTAAAGGAGATGAATCCGGCCAGGGCGGAAACATTGCTGGCACAGCTTAAGAAGGACGTCGATATGCAGTATAAGCAGTACAAATACCTGGCTGAACGGCCCTTCTAGAGGACCTTTTTCTCCCAGAAGGAATGGGGCAAAGGCCGGAACATCCTCCGGCCGGAGGGAAATTGCAGGGGGTTTTTTTAGACCAGAGCTTCCAGGTCAATCCCGTTTACCCTGGTAATTGAGCAGGAAACCACCGAACCGGGTTTGAGGTTTCTGCCGCGCACGACCGTTGAACCGTCCACCTCCGGCGCCTGCAGCCACGTCCTGCCGAGACTTAAATCCTCACCCTCTACAGGCTCCTCTATGAGAACATCCATTGTTCTGCCTTTAAAACGCGTTAGCCAGCTGCCCGTAATCGCGGTCTGCAGATCCTGGAAAAGATTTTTACGCTTTTCAAAAACTCCGCGGAGCAGGTTCTGTTTGAATCTGCTGCTCATGCCGTAGGCTGGCGTACCCTCTTCCCTGGAATAAATGAAGATTCCCGCCCAGGTAAGCTGCGCTTCACGCTGAAACGCGAGAACCTGGTCGAAATCTTTTCCGGTTTCCCCGGGAAAACCTGTAATGAAGGTTGACCGGATAACCGCGTCCGCAAGTTTATCGCGGATTCGGCGTACCAGGTCGAGGTAGACCCCTGCGGAGCCTTTTCTTCCCATCTTTCCCAGTATCGTCTCCGAGGCATGCTGAAAGGGAAGGTCGAAGTAGGGAAGAAGCCGGCTGTCCGAGGAACAGAGATCCGGCAGACTTTCCGGGAAATGGTCAGGATGAAGATAGAGCATCCGTAACCAGAATTTACCGTCAAGGCGGAGAATTTTTTCAAGAAGCTCAGTTAGTTCCTGCCTGCCCCTGTCCAGCCCGTAGGAACCGAGGTCCTGTGCTATCAGGTTGAATTCAAAAACCCCTCCATCAAGAAGGTACTTTATTTCATCCAGAACCTGCTCCTGGCTCCGGGAAACAAGGGGACCCCGGATAAGGGGGATGGCGCAGTAGGTGCAGCGGTTTCCGCAGCCTTCCGCAAGTTTTACGTAGGAGGAGCCGGGAAAGGAATAGGAAACGGTGCGTTTTACGGAAGAAGCTGAAGAAGACGCGGCTCCGGTCCCCTTCTGCGCTGCGGGGGGAGAGGGAAAAACCGCGGGTTTGGTTCCTTCTTCCAGGGCTGTCAGCAAATCCGCAACCGCCTCCGGAGACCTGTTGCCGAAAATTCCGTCCACTTCCGGCAGGAGACCGTTTAACGTATCCTTGTCGTAACGTCCGGGCAGGCAGCCCGCGAGCAGTATTTTTTTGCCGGGATACCTGGTCCGCAGGTCGAAGACCGTGTCGAGGGACTCCTTTACGGCAGTCTGGAGAAAGGAACAGCTGTTAACTATTATCAGCGAGGCCTCGTCGGGCGATCCCATAGAGGTTAGACCTGCCAAAACCAGGCTTGACGCCATGAGTTCCGCGTCAGTCAGATTTTTAGCACAGCCCAGGTGCTCTATGTAAAAAGAATCAATAGACCGGGACAACGTTAAGCGTGAAGGAGCCTGTTTCTTCATTTTTCTGCCAGGCGATGAGTCGTGTAGCTACTTCCCCGGGCCTGCCGAGTTCCACATCGACCCCGGAAATCTTTGCCTTAAGGGAACCTGCGTTGGAAATCCAGATCCTCACCTCTTTTGAAGCGTCGAGCCTGAAGGTCTCCCCCTTGTGAAAATACCGTTCTTCCCGGACCGCGCTGTCGGAAACATAGCGGAGCAGGCAGTACCCTCTGAAAATGATATCCACCGATATGGGCTTTATCTGAGGGCTTTCAAGAAGAGAAAGGGTATTAACTTTTCTGGAAGGAAGAGTGGCCGCGCCCAGGGAACCTGCAGCGGCAGCCGGGGCGGTGCCTTCCGCGGCCGCCGGCGCCTCGGTTTTGTACAGTTCCGATGTTTCCTCCTGCGCAGAGAGCGTGGCGGCAACCGCCGTTTTGGAAGACAGGGTAAACCTGTCTAGCCGGATAACCACGGCTTTTTCTGTGCCGGTAACATCGATGTCCCTGACGAGGAGCTTAATATCGTCCTTTTTGTCGCCGTCCAGGTCAATAAGGACCTCGTCGCCCAGATTGATGCCCATGGTGCCCAGCGGAGCGGATATTGTCAGTTTGTCCGAAACATCGGTTAAGGAAATGGAATATTTTGTATTGTTCAGGATCACGCTTACCGTATCGCCCGCGGCGAACCGGCGCTCCATTATTTCGTCTTTCATTTCATAGACCGTCCCGGAAAGCGAATCCTTCCGCCTTTCCGCGCGTGCCGCCCTGGCCTCGCTTATTCCGGCGGCAAGCCGCGGACCGAGAAAATACCCCCCCACGCCGAGACCGGCGACAACCACCGCGATGACGGCTATCAGAAGACCCACCGGTTTTTTTTCTCCCTTGTCGAGGAGTTCGTTTAAGGGGATTGGCTGTTCCTGGATTTTGAAATTCCGGTAAAGTGTTATGAGTTCTTCCGGAGAAAGCCCCAGATATTCGGCGTAGGTTCTCAAGAAACCGATTATATAGGTTTCTCCGGCAAAGGAACTGAAATCCTCATCCTCCAGAGCCTGGAGAAAATGTTTGGATATATTGGTATCCCTGGCAATCTGGTCGAGATTGAACCCTGCCTGTTCTCTTGCTGTTTTAAGTTTTTCCCCAATAGATTCCATAATAATCAATTTTCCGGTTCAAATAAAAAATTATCGTACACGTTGGCCGAGGCCGGCGGATCGTAAACAAACCGCACATCGGGAATATTCTGGTTTATGAGAATGCCTTTAAAGTCGAATTGTATCTCTGTATATTCCACCGTTATGCCGATAATCCTCCGTATCAGCCCGTTTTCACCGATGGATATCTCCAGTTCCCGGAAACCTTCATCGATGGAGCGCGATTTGAGTTTCAGTTTTACCACCTTTTCCTTGGAACCTTCCTCGAGAGGGACGGGGTCGGGACCAGTCAGAAAGGCAACGCTGTAGTTGCGTTTCAAAAGCAGGAGTCCCTGCCTGCTTGCCATGGTCGCAAGGGTTGCGGAACTGTGGCGCTTCATTTTCTGCCGCATCACGACACTGTACTTCGGAATATAGATTATGAGGGATTCGCCGTTTATCGCTATGACCTGTTCCGCCGGGTCCGAGAAATTGAGCCTGAGGAGGTTCGGCGTCTTGTAATACATCGTGCCCTTCATGGTATCTTTATCCATAATGATGGTGAATTTTGCCTCGTAATCCGTAATCTTGCCATATTGTTCGGAAATCCTGTCGAAATAGTTTTCCGAAGTTTGTATATCCTGGGCGTACGCTGCGAAAGATGCGACAAATAATAAAAAAAGTGCACCGCTTGTTATGTTTGTAATTTTTTTCAAGTTTTTTCTGCTAAATTGTTCTTAGTACCATAGTTGCTTGAAATTTACCTCTTTGTCAAGGCTTACGCCTGCCTGCCCCGCTTTCAGTCTTTACCCTATTGATCTTTTATACTCCTGCCTGTAAACAGCAAGATATGGCTGGGTCTATTTTACTCGGGATATTGGAATTGTTTATTCTTTTCGGTCTCGGCATGGCTGCGCGGAAATTGAAGTTGATTACCGAAGAAACGATCACCGGCATGTCCAGAATAATCCTGGATGTGCTTTTCCCCGTACTTATCTTTCAATCCCTTGTGCGGGATTTTGATCCACGCCGCCTGGGCGAGCTGTGGCCCCTGCCCTGCGCCGGGTTCGCGGTTATGCTCCTTGGGGGAGCGGCCTCTTTTCTCCTGGAAAAGGGCCTGCGGACGGATGAAGATTCGGTAAGAAAGACTTTCCGGCACCTCTGCGCCATCAACAATTACACCTTTCTTCCCGTCATTCTTCTGGGACGGATTATGGGGGATACGGGCATCGCCCAGCTCTTCTTCCTCAATATCGGTTCCACCCTCGGCTTCTGGACTATAGGAATAGGTCTTCTCGGCAAAACCGGTTCCATAAAGAAACTTCTGCGGTCACTCGTAACTCCCAGTCTGGTTGCCATTATCCTGTCCCTGTCCCTCTCCCTGACCGGGGTCGGCGGATACATCCCGGATTTTATTCTCGATGTCTTCAAGAAGGCAGGAACCGCGTCGGTGCAGATTATGCTTGTACTCATCGGCGCCTCCTGGACCGGGCTTTCTTTCCGGGGCGATATCTGGAACCAGGGCTATCTGGCCTTTGTAAGGCTCATTTTTCTCCCGGCGGTCTTTTCCCTCATCCTCTTCCTTCTGCGCCTTCCTACGGACGTTTTTATGGTTTCCCTAATCGCGGCCATTATGCCCGTATCTTCCCAGTCGCCGATTATAACGAGACGATACGGAGGTTCGCCTGATTTCGCCTCCAGGGCGGTCATCGTAACCACCTTAGCCTCCGCTGTGACGGTTCCGCTGTGGGTTATGATTTTCAGATAGGCAGGCAGGAAATTTCAGAAAACGACACTGAAGGTTTTGTGGGAACTTTCCGGTTTTGTCTGCCGCAGGTTCACATCGGTTACCCTGGCTCCGGGCGGACCTGTCCTCAGCCAGGAAATAAAGGCATCCACGGCCTGCTGCGGACCTTCGCAGTAGACAGAGACGGCCCCGTCATCCTCGTTGCGCACCCAGCCTGCAAGCTTCCGGCGGAGGGCTTCGTGCCGCGCGGAATAGCGGAAACCAACACCCTGAACCCTGCCTTCCACGCGGATACGGTAAGCCTTGACATCATCCCCGGTCTTTTCCGTCATTCCCCGAGCTCGCGCAGAATAAACGTTTCCAGCTCCGAATAGTCAAAAGGCTTGTACAAGATTTTGAAAGGAATATCGAATTCGGGATTGAGGAAACCGCTGGTAATGATTATTTTCTTATCGCTTAGAAAGGTGTGCAGGAATTTTATCCAGTAATCGCCGCCCAGCACGCTCATGCGGTAATCCGTGATAATAACGTCCACCTCATTGTCAAGGAGAATTTTTATGGCTCCCACCCCGTCGGAAGCGACCAGGACATTCCAGCCCTTTTTCTTGAGATAGTCCCTCAAGGTGAGGCGTATGGCATCCTCATCCTCCACAATCAGTATAACATGCTCCCTGGGATCCTTTTTCATCACGTCACGCTTACTTATTGGCAGCCTGTTCTGTTATGCATTCAAGAATCTCCTCAAACTCGAAGGGTTTGGGGAAAAACTTATCCGCCCCGGCCTTGAGAAGTGCGGCCTCGACCCTTGTATCATCCAGTCCTGTTACGGCGATGACACAGGGATTCTCGAGATTTTCATCACCCTTGATAGTCTTACACAGCTTGTGGCCGTCCACTCCCGGTAAATCGACATCCAGAATGATGACGCGCGGTTTCCTTTCGGAAATTATCCTGCCTGCCTGGAATCCGTCAAAGGCCTGCAGGATGTCCATGTCTTCCAGTTTTTTTGAAAGATAATCAGTGAGCATGTTGTTGAACTGTGTGTCGTCGTCCACAATGAGGATGGATTTTTTAAATTCTGATCCATTGAGAAGTTCACGGAGTTCATCCGGTATTTTCATGCCCCTTGACCTTAAAAACTCCATAAGGTCTTCCGCATAAACGCGGTACTGACCTCCGGGTGTGGTAAAAGCCTTTAAATAATCGTTTTTTATCCAGTTTATTGCAGTCTGATTGACGACCCCGCAGATATTTGCGACTTCCAGCGCCGAAAAAATTCTTTCTTTCTTGCTTTTTCGCGTCATTGCCCCGCCGCCTCCCTTCTCAGATCACTAGAAGAATAAAAAAACCGTTATATCGATTTACCCCTAGCTGCCTGCCTACATTATAAGTGATACTCAAAAAACGTCAAGAATAAAATTTAACTTCTGGACATTTTTAAGAATAGGGAGAAAAAAAGAAGTAAAAGCTCAATCGATAAGCCGCCTTTTAAGCCTTCGTACGGCAAGATAGCTGAAAAGAATGGTAAAAGCGACAATGTAGAGCAGATCCCAGAGGTGCGAAGGGTGTAGGGTACCCACGGCAAGGGCCCTGGTAATGCGGACGGGGTGGGTCAGGGGAAAAAACTCGGCAACGATCTGCAGCCAGCGGGGCAGGTTTTCTATGGGAAAGACCACCCCCGTGAAGAAAAACATGGGAGACAAAAATCCGGTAAAGAAAAAATTGAAATGATTGATATTGGTTACCATGGAGGTTACGAACAGGG
>SPDA01000378.1 GCA_004525155.1 Spirochaetales bacterium | reverse complement strand
GAAGCATGAATTGTGCGGAATTGACGACTTTCAGCAAATCCGCGGTAAGAGTGACATCTATGCTGATTTTTTTGGCTATTTCGGATATCTCGGAATCCGGGTTGCTGATGAGGCGCTGAAGGGTGACGATATTTTCCGGAAACTGCGGCAGTTCGTCGATCTCGTCGACAATCCGCTTCGAGAGCATATTTATTTTTTCGAGGTGCACCTCGGAAAATGGTATGGTGATGCGCGCTATGGTTTCCCCGGCATCGATGTCGATGTCGAAGGCGTCCTCGGTAAGGCCGAGTTTCTTGAGCATGAGTACAAGTATGACAAGGCCCAGGCCCGCGCCTTCGCTGTCATCGAGGACCGTTGCGAAAGCCTCTTCCATGGATTCGAAGGCCCTGGAACGCGCTATCCTGTCGTAGACCCGCATCTGCTCCTTTTTCGATATTTCCACATTGTTGTGAATGGAAAGGATGAAGGTCTCCTGTTTCGCCTGGAACATTACCTTGATGTAAAGTCCGTGTTCTTTCTGAAGATCGAGGTAATAGTTGATATTATCCAGTGTATCCTGTTTAAAGGACTTCATGCCTTTCTCGTAATCATCCTTGCTGCCGATATCCAGTTTCCTTTCGATAAAATAGACCCTTTTTGTATTCGCCTTTTTCGCGTTTACAGCAAGTTCCCGAAGGCAGTAGGCTATCTGGTCCTTGATATTCCCGTACCCCAATTCCTGCAGAAACACTCCAAGAGCCTGTTCCAGATACACCTCGGTCTCGTGGGGAAGGGTGAAGGTCTTTATTGCCAGGGGCTGTGAGTTTCTCGCCGCATTTCGAATCTGTTCTACATCTAATTTTTGAGACATGACACTACCTGCGCATAAGATACAAACAATTATATAGTAAAGGCAATATATGTCAATTGTTTGTGATAATTATTTAAAGGCGGTTTTCAGGGACTTGGTCAGGGTGCCCGCCTCAACCTTGTCCAGGCGGATATACAGGGCCTTGAGCACTGCAGCCAGTTTGTCCGCTATGCCCAGCCTGATGTAGCTCGTTTCAGTATCCACCACTATAAACTGGATCTTCTCGAGGGCTGCCTTGCCGGCAGCTTTAAGGGCGTCTTCTGCGGGCTTTATGCCCTGATGCGGAGAGCTGTTGGCCCTGCCGTCTGTTATCAGCACGATGAGAGGGAGAATGTCCGGGCTTTTAGCCCGGAGCGCGAGTATGAACTCCGTTCCTTTCCGGATTCCGGCTGACAGGGGTGTTTTTCCTCCCACGGGGAGGGATTTAAGCAGCCTGTACGCCCTGTCCACGCTCCTTGTGGGCGGCAGAACAAGGTCCGTGCCCTCTTCCCGGAAAATCATCATGGCCACCTGGTCCCGCTTCTGGTAGGCGTCCTGTAAAAGGGAAAGTACGGCGCCTTTCGTAGCCGTCATGCGCTGCCTTGCTCCCATGGACCCGCTGCCGTCCACGAGGAAAAGAATCGTGCTTCCCATGCGTGATTCGCGTATCTTCTCGCGGAAATCCCTCGATTCTATTATAAGTGCCGGGGAGCGCGCTCCCGTTTGGTCCCGGCCTCCTGCAGCCTCCCTGAGCGTGTTTTTCCGCTCCCATTGATGAGGAACCGCCGCTCTTATGGTTGCGTCCACTGCCAGGTCTTTAACGCGGTCCTGGGGAAAGGTATAGCGGACATATCTGCCCCGTTTTCCGGAAGTCCGGGTCCTGCTGCGCCTTCCTGCGCCCGGCTTTCTGCGGCGCCTGTCGGGGTCAAGGTCCAGAATATCCCCCATTTCCCGTGCATAACCGATTTCGAACACTCTGCGCCCCGCTTCCCGCGGCCCTTTCCCGGAACCTGTTTCCCCGGTTTCTCCTTCCTGTGTCGTTTTTTCAGCTTCAGGAGTTCCGCTTCCGGCGGCGGCCGTTTTTGAAATATTGACCGCCCCGTCACCGTTTTCCGGAACCAGGTGGAGGATTTCATGTTCATACTCCGGGCAGGCGGGTATCGTTATTCTATGCCCCAGAACAAGAAAACGTACCGCAGCCAGGTCCGCGGGAATAACGGCTTTTCTGCCGGAGAAGGCGGCGTGAGCCCTGGCTGCCTTTGCCAGACAGATATCTGCCCTGAGCCCTTTTACGCAGGAATCGAGGGCCGTATCCGCTATTTCGGAAAGCAAATCTCCCGGAACGGCAACCTCCTGAAAGAGCCTGCAGGCCTTCTGAATATCCGATGCAAGCTGATCCTCGTCCTTGCGGAACTGCCGGGAAAACTCCGCCGGATCTTTTTCAAAGGCGAGACGCCGCCGGATTATTTCCCGCCGTTCGGCTACCCTGTCTGAACCCTCCACGGTAACTACGCAGCCGAAACGGTCGAGCAGCTGCGGCGGAAGTTCCCCCTCCTCCGGATTCATGGACCCTAAAAGGCAGAATCTGCTGGCATAGGAGGTGGAAATTCCCTCCCTTTCCACCTGCACAATCCCGGATTCGGCGGTATCGAGAATCATGGCTGCCAGGGTCCGGGACAGAAGGTTTATTTCGTCCACATAGAGATAATTCCCGTGGGCTTTTGCCAGTAATCCTTCTTCGAAGTGCAGGAGGCCCGACGTGAGGGTTTTCGTTATGTCGAGGCTGCCTATCAGTCTGTCTTCCGTGGCATTCAAGGGCAGGTTGATAAGCTCCTTTCCCGGGAGAAGGCGGATGAAGGACCGGATAAGGCTCGATTTACCCGTGCCCTTTTCGCCTGACAGAAGCACACCTCGCAAGTCCGGACAGATGCCGGCAAGTATGAGAGCCAGTTTAGCCGTATCCTGGCCTACAATGGCGGTAAAGGGGAACAGCGGAACAGGCTTCACCCGCTCTTCTCCGCGAAGATCCTTCCGATATCTTCCATGCTCATGTAACCCTCTTCAAACGGTCGCCTCCGCATTCTATGGGGAAGTGCCAGACAGGCGGCCTCCACGCAGTGGTTCTGCCCGATCGTGGTTTTCCCTTCCAGGGCCGCGAGGACAGCGGCCGCCTTTATTATCGTTATATCCGCCCTGTGCCCGTCAACACCGCAGGCTATGCAAACCCGGGCCACTTCATCGAGGCGTTCATCCGGTACCTGTACCCCGGGGAATATTTTTCTGGCTTCCCCTATTGCCTTTGAGAGTTTTTTCTGTTCCGGCCCGAATTCAGCGATAAATCCTGCGGGATCGCTTTCAAAGGCCATGCGGCGTTTAACCACCTCCACCCTCGCTTCTATCTCCTCTTCCCCTTTTACATCCACCACCAGGCCGAAACGGTCCAGTAATTGGGGACGGAGGTCGCCTTCCTCCGGATTCATGGTGCCGATGAGGATGAATCGTGAGGGATGGGCAAAGGAAATGCCTTCCCTTTCTATGATATTTATTCCCATGGCCGCTGCGTCCAGGAGGAGATCCACCAGGTGGTCCTCGAGGAGGTTCACCTCGTCCACGTACAGGAGATTACCGTTGGCTTCCGCCAGCACCCCGGGCTCGAATTTCTTCTGCCCCGTTTTAAGGG
>SPDA01000221.1 GCA_004525155.1 Spirochaetales bacterium | reverse complement strand
TTGAGCGCCTTGATTACGCGTTCTCTTGATGTCATGTCTTTTCCCGCCGCTTTTACAGGTTCTTTTTCTTCCGTGAATCGAGATAAACGGCGATGATGAGTACGATGCCGTTGGCAATCCACTGGTAATACGAAGGCATGTTAATCATAATAAGGCCGGATTTAAGCACCCCGATTATGGCCACGCCGATGAGGGCTCCGAAAATTCCGCCCTCGCCGCCGGCTATGGCGATGCCGCCGAGAACACAGGCCGCGATGGAATTGAGTGGGTACTGGCTGCCTGCCGTTGTCTGGGCCGAACAGAGCCTGGAGGCGAGCACAATGCCCCCGAAAGCGGACAGCACTCCTGTCAGGGTAAAAACGAGAATTCTGATTTTATCCGTATTGATGCCGGAAAGCCTCGCCGCCTCCCGGTTGCCCCCGATGCTGTAGATGTACCTGCCGAAGACGGTATATTTCAGGATGAAAAAGAAGGCTACATACAATAGAACAAGAATGATGATGGGCATGGGAATACCCGCAAGCCGGTAGGTGCCGAGAAAACGGAATTGGTCCGTATTGACGCCTACGGCATATCCGTTGTTCACGAGGAAAATGGCGCCCTGAAAAATAGTCATCATACTTAAAGTGGTGATGAGGGCGTTGACCCTGGCCTTTGTTACGAGAAGCCCATTGATAAATCCTATAAGAGCGCCTACGCCAAGACCCACCACCAGCCAGAGGAGATACATCTCGTAGCTTTTGGTGAGCTGGGCGACCACTATGCCGCAGAACCCGGATACGGAACCAATGGAAAGGTCGAAGTCGCCGGTCAGGAGAACCAGAGACTGGCCTATACAGATGATCCCGATGACGGAAATGGTCAAACCTATAGCGGAAAGGTTTTTACCGGTTAAAAAGTATGGAGACAGTATCGAAAACAGCGCGGTCAGAACGATGAGCACCAGGAGCATACGCAGACTGTTGAGCACCTTAGCGAAACTGGTCCGTTGTGTTAATTCATTAACCATGATTTTCCCTCGTTATAGTATAATTAACTGCCGTCAGCCAATGGCGTAGGCGACGACCTCTTCCTCTGTCAAACCCTTGTTTTCCGTAAATTCGTGCACGATCTTTCCGTCCCTGAAAACGAGAATACGGTCGCACACGTTGAGAACCTCGGGAAGTTCGGACGAAATCATCACCACGCCCTTTCCTTCCTCCGATAATCCCCGCAGAAGCCGGTAGATATCAGCTTTGGCCCCGACATCGATACCGTGGGTGGGTTCGTCAAAAATTATCACGTCTGAACGGGTCGCGAGCCATTTGGCGATGGACACCTTCTGCTGATTGCCTCCGCTCAAGGTTACGACCTTCGCGAGATCATGAGGCGCTTTTACTTTAAGCTGTGCCATATAATTGGCGCTGATTACTTTTTCCTCACGCATGTCGATAAAACCGGCCCGCTTTTTCGCGAGTCTGTTCACAAAGGGCAGGGTTATGTTATTCCTTATGGCCGCCTTGAGTATGACGCCCTGAGTTATCCTGTTCTCGGGGACCAGGCCGACGCCAAGCCTCACGGCCTGAGTCGGCGTACCGATATGGACCGTCTCCCCCTTAAGGGTAATAACACCTTCATCTTTCTCATCCGCACCGAACACGGCCATGGCAGTCTCGGTTCTTCCGGAACCCACCATGCCGAAACAGCCCAGGATTTCGCCCTTGTACACCTTGAAGCTTACACCGTTGATGTTGTTCTTGCTGCGCAAGTCCTTTACTTCAAGGAGCACTTCCTTGTCCTTCTGTTTCTTCCTGGTATCGGTACCGAAGAGATTCAGTTCCCGGCCTACCATCATGGATATGATTTCGTCCTTATTAATTTCCGCTATCTCCCTGGTACCCACATACTGGCCGTCCTTGAGGACCGAAACCCTGTCCGCAATCTGGAAAAGCTCGTCCAGTCTGTGGCTTACATAGATAACGGAAATGCCTTTTCCCCGCAGGGTTCGTATCAGGTCAAAAAGCCACCGGGTCTCCTCGTCCGAGAGGGCTGCGGTAGGTTCGTCGAAGGCAATAATTTTGGTATCGTAAATGAGGGCCTTAAGCACCTCGATGAGCTGCCTGTGCCCGGTCCCGAGCCTCTCAACAGGCGTACGAACCATGCCTTCCATACCGAAAGTTTTCGCGATGTTCTCGGCCTGGGCGTACAGTTTTTTCCAGTCGATAAATCCCATCCTGGTGCGCGGATACACACCCATATAAATATTCTCCGCGACTGTCAGTTTCGGCGCCAGATCGATAAGCTGCGGCACCATGCCGATGCCCTGCTGCCGAGCCTCCAGATTGCTGCGGAAATTGATTTTTCTGCCGTCATACACGGACTCGCCTTCGTCTTTCTGATAAACGCCCGCGAGAATCTTTATATAGGTGGATTTACCGGCCCCGTTTTCACCGACCAGGGCGTGAACTTCACCCTGTCTCAGCTCGAAATCAATCTTGTCCAGGGCCTGTACACCGCCGAACCGCTTGCTGATGCCCTGTGATTTCAGTATAAGGTCTGCCATACCTTTTTAAGTCCTTGACAATAACTGTCTTAATGGAAAATTGAAGGCGGCGGAGTTAAACCAGAGATGCTTCACGTGTGAAAAACCACGGAATCTTCCGCCGCCTTTTCAGTTAATCCTGAGCTAAAGATTTATTCCCAGGTATATTTCTGCCAATCCGCGATGCCTACTACAAAGCCGGAGGTGGTAGTAAAGCGTTCAAGCGGTTTCTTGTTCACGATGTTCTCGTAGAGAACCCGTACGCCTTCGCTGCCGTGGGACTGGGGGTCGAGTTTGATGGCGAGATAAGTATCGTTGCCCTTTTTGAACTCGTCGCCGGAGAGGCTGTAGCCGCCCATACCGCAGGCTATGACGTTCTTCATATTGAAGCCCGCTTCTTCCAGGGCACGGAGGGGCGCTACGGCGCTGTCGTCATTGAGACCGGTAACGAGCCAGTGGGTCACTTCCGGGTGGGAGTTGATGATTGCCTGGGCCACGGGGAGAACCTGTTCGAACATACCGGTTTCGTTGTCCTGGGTTATCATGTCTGCCGCTTTGAGGGGCGAGTTTTCCATGATGCCGTCCTGGAAACCCTGGGTCCTTTCGTGCAGGAAGGACTTGAAGGATACATCGACGCTTAAAACCTTGACCACATTGCCTGCCTTAAAAAAACCTTTTTCCTGTGCCAGCTTCGCCATGGCGACGCCGCCGATTTTACAGGTACCATAGGTGTCCACGCCGACATGAGGAACGGGATTACCATTCTGATCGTTAAAAGGGTCGTTTATAGCTACCAGGGGAATCCCCGCCTTCGCTGCCATCTGGGCGACTGCCGGACCCATTTCCGCGTCTGTAATACAAATCATGAGGCCGTTTACGCCCTGGGCGATGGCGCTTTCCATTCCCTGCATAAAGGCTTCGTCGTCCAGGTTGGCGTCTATGCCTATATACTCCACGCCGAGTTCAGCAGCCTTAGCCTTTGCCCCTTTTTCCTCTTCCTGGAACCAGGGGTGGGTAAGCATCTTGTTGACATAGGCAATTTTGATTTTTTTCGGCGCGGCGGTCGAACTAGCGGCCGGGGCTGTTTCCTTTTTCCCGCCCGCGAACAGCGGTAGGGCCATCATGAGCGCCAGGATGACCATCAGAACCATCATGAGTCTTTTTTTCATGATATTCTCCTTTCATTTATTTTTTTTCAGGGCCCAGGGCCCTGCTAGTAACCCATAATTAAAAAATTAAAGTCATTCGTATGACTGCTATTCTAAAGGCACTTCCCTGTTTTGTCAAATTTTATTTGCATTTTTTTACGTTTCATAGTAATAATCGAATATCGTTTACCCATAATACAGCATGTTCAGGTAATACTCTTTTTCATCCAGTTCGGTACGGATATCCGTATTTTCGAAAAGAATCTTCCTTACGGCGTCCATACAAAGCACCATGGCCTTTTCGAACATGGGATTGGACGCATTCAGGCAGGTGGCATATTCGAGCTGGCGCTTGAACGCATTGAAAAAAGGAGTATTAAAACTGCCGTTTGATAATTCCCCCTTCCCCGGCGGCAGGTGGCCGGACGCCCTGTAGTAATGGTAGGCAATTTTCCTGTCCATGGTTACGGCGTCAATAAACCTGGCCGCGCAAATCTTGTTCCTGCTCTGGGAACAGATGGCCAGGGCATGATTGTAGTTCCAGGACAGGGATTTATCCGGCGAGGAGGCAGGGTTGAGGATAACCTGGAAATTTTTATCGAAATCCTCCCCGGTTATCTCCTCCATCATGTATTTTATCCAGGGAGCATCCGTAATGAAAACCACGTTTCCTTTGGCGAACTCTTTCCGGATTGTATAGATGTCGGTTTTAAGTATCTTGTTGTTCCGGACGAAATTCCTTATCCACGAAAAACCCTCGGCATTTTCCTGCGAGTTGAAGTTGACTTCCCCTTTTTCGTTGACAAACCCCCCGCCGAAAGCCTGCAGAAAGCTGTAAATGCGGAAAAAATCGGATTCATCGTGGAGCACATTGAGGCCGTAGCAGTATTTGCCGGTCCCTTCGAAGAGCGCCGATAGTTTAACACAGACTGTTCCGAACTCATCCAGCGTCATGGGAGACTTCAAGTCACCCAAACCTGTGGAATCCCACAGCTTCCTGTTTACAATGAGCGAGAGGGGGCAGATACCCCAGGCGACGGAATACTGGCTGTTCTGGTACTGGCCCCCGATGAGGTCCCTTTCCAGCGACCTGGCGGCAAAATTATCAGGCGACAGCAGGTCTTCCAGCCGTTCCAGCGCCCCCATGGAGGCAAAATAGCTGGTCCAGGGACTGACTATCTGCGCCACGTCCGGGGCATTGCCGTTGGTAATCATCCGCAGCAGGGTATCCCGGGTTTTCGGATAAATCGTATAAATGGGTTCCACTATTACCGAGGGATGCTCTTTCTGAAAAAGGTCTATAATTTCCTCCACCA
>SPDA01000271.1 GCA_004525155.1 Spirochaetales bacterium | reverse complement strand
CGTATCGAAACGGTCCTGCCGTACTTTTTTTTAAGAAGATCCCGGTGACGCACAATCCATACGTAGAGATCGCTCTTTGTTCTCCCGGGAAAAAGCCTGAGGAGTTCCCCGGCAGTGATGATGTCGGTAACGGGAATGTAGGATTCATGATACCACCTGTTCGCGGCCATTTGAAAGGACAGCCGGCCGTGGTGTTTTTTCTCCCATTCCACGCGGCTTTCATTTATGATGCCGGCAAGTTCATCAAACCTGCCGGGAGAGGTGAAACGAATCTCCGCCCCGTTTTGAAACGCTGAAAACCCGGCGGCTGTGTAAAAAATTTTCTGCTCCCATTCGATTACCTTCCGCGTTAGATTATCGATTGTCATGCCGGGGTCCAGGCTGATTTCCGTGCTAAGGGAAACTACCTCCGCATCGATTTCCATAACGCCTCTAACCGCGGCCACCGATACCCTGTGGTTTCCGTCCCTGACAAAATACACGCCGCCGATTTCGTACAGGCTGACGGGCGGAAGGATGAAATTACGGAGATGGGCCCTGTCAATGCTTGTCCAGCGGTTCTTCATGTAATTGTGCTTTGGAAGAAACATGCGGTTAAAGTCCTTGTACCTGTCTTCACTGCCCACAATTTTCGAAATGGGTACAGTCTGCATCCCGCGGTACTCTTCCTTTTTCGGTTTGAGTAGATTGCGTATCTGGTCCAGGGAAAGCAGGCTTATTTTTTCCGGATGAAGCAGATTCATCACTTTTATTAAAATTTCTCTTTTCCGGACCTTCGCGAAATCTTCTCTGGCCAGGTCCGAGAATAACTCATCGGACATCAGGTTTCCTCAAAATCCAGAACGACATGGGAATAGGCGTTTATGACTCTGGTGGAATAACAGAGGCTTTCGCGGGACTCGGTGTTGCTGTAGAGGTGCGTGTGACCGTGGATGAAAAGTTTGGGTTTGAAAGTTTTGATAAGCCAGAGAAAGGATGCGAATCCCCTGTGGCACCTGTCGTCCCCCTCGTGAATTCCTCTGGGCGGCGCGTGGGTGAGCATGACATCCAGGAACCTTCCCCGCACCAGCCTGTTCCACAGCAGCCGCGGCACGAGTTTTAAGACTGCCAGCCACATACCGAAATCGGTGTACTGGTTGAGGCCGTCGTTGTAGCGCATACATCCGCCAAGGCCGGCAATGAGCAGCCTGTTGACCTTCACGACCCTGCCGCCCGTGAAAATGGCGCCGCATCGTTCGTATTCATTGCAGCCGTGTAAATCTCCCTGAAAATGATTCTGGTACTCCCTCTTGTAGATGCTGAGGTCATTGAGATTATGATTGCCGAAAATGAACAGCAGGGGTTTGTTGAGGGAACTGACGATAAACCCGTAATAATCGAGGGGCAAATCGCCGGCTCCCAGAATAATGTCGATGTCGGAGAATCTCTGCTTTATGGAATTGCTGTACACAAGCGGATCCTGCGTATCCGCAACGCAAAGTATTTTCATTGTTTCAAGGCGCGGGCAACGATTTCAGTAAATCCTGAAATTTTTCCTTCCCGTACAAGTCTATCGGCCTCGTTTCGGCGAAATCCTGGGCTTTCTTTGAAAAGGAAGAACTGGAGAGCATGATGCCCCTCGGAATATTCAGGACCCGCATTTCCTCATGGAATGCGCGGACGGCGGATTCGTTTATAAGCTCGTTTACCCTGAGAAAGTGCAGAAGTTTCGGCATTTTCCTCGCGTTCCGCCATTTATCGTCGCCGTTGTCTGTGGCGATAATCTCGCACCCGTTGGAAATCGGATTTACGTCCCTCACCGTCAGATTGAGTCCCCCGGCAACGGTTTTGCAGATCTCGCTGAACTGCTCGCCAGAGGCGGTCAGGAATTCCTTGACCCTGTCGTCGGTCCGCAGTGCCTGGTACTCGCTAAGTTTTTCAGCCACGTCCTTGAAGGATGATTTTTTTGAATAAATTTTTTCCCATTGCTGAAGGGCCTTTTCGATTTTTCTTGTTTTTTCGTAACAGGTTGCGAGAAAATACCTGGCGTACAGCGCTTCCGTGGACCCTTCATCCTGTATCAGCTTGACAGCCCTCTCCAGCTCGGCAATGGCGTTATCAAAATGATTCATGCTCATGAAACATGCGCCCCGTTCCACAAGAGCCTTTACCTTGTAATCCGGGTCCCTCTGGGCTTTTTCAAAGGCGGACAGGGCACCTATATAATCGTACCCCTCCTTGAGCAGTCTTCCCATGTAGAAATACGCCCTGTAATTGTCCGGTCCAAGCTTTACGGCGATTTCAAATTCGTTTTTCGATTCTACCGGCTTTTTAGCCTTATAAAGAACGAGGCCGAGCCTGAAATGGCCCATGGAATGACTGTTATCGAGTTCTATTGTTTTTCTGTAATAACCCACGGCCTTGTCCAGTTTGCCTCTCTCCTCAAAAAGAACACCCGACTTGAAGTAATACTCCGCATTTTCAGGATTGTTCCTGATGAGAAGCAGATACTCTTTGAGGGCTTCCTCAGGCTGGCTGAAATTTTCGTACAAGGCCGCGATTTTCTCCCTGAATTCCCTTTCGGGACACAAGCCCCCGAAACTCCCCGTCTGGTTTATAGACTTGAATTCAACGAGGGCAAGTTCATGCTTGTTTTCCGCCTGGTAGGCTTGTCCAAGAAGGTAACGGGTCTCGAAATTCCTCGGGTCCTTCGCAAGCATCTGCTTCGCGGTTTTGATTACCTGGCCCGATTTACCCTGCTTCAGCATGTCCACAAGACCTTTTGCCTGTTTCGGGCTCATCACCATTCTAATCATGAAAAAGGTTATGAGTCCCGCGCCGATGCCGACGATAATAATGATAATAGCGGTCACTGACATGAACTGCTCCTGTATTTACATTAATTTGTTTTAACGGTACTGTCAAACCATATGAGAGGATGCTGTGAAAAAGACTATCATTTTACTGCTCTTTTTTATCCTCCCGGGAATCGTCCTTTTTTCTCTCTCTTTTTTTGAACAGGGTGAAGAACTCTTTTTAAAAAATCAGCCTGAGAAAGCCCTCATCATGCTCGAAGCAGCCCTCGGCGAGACCCCCTTAAACGATAAAGTATACCTTTATCTCGGCATTATTTATGAGCAGCTGGGGCAGTACGAAAAAGCCGTAGGTATCCTTAGGCTGGGGCTCGACTCCGTATCGAAGGACAAGGAGACCCTGTACTTCAACATAGCAAATAATCTGTTCCGTCTAAACGATCTGGATGGGGCAGAAGCCATGTACGGCGAGGTTCTCCGGAATTCTCCCGCTTTCGCGGATGCCTACCTGAACAGGGCCAATGCGCGGATTAAACTCAACAAACTGAAGAACGCCGCTGAAGACTATATAAAATATATTGCACTCCGTCCCAGCACGACCCAGAGGGAAAATATCGAAAAGGTGATAAGCCTTATCCAGTTTTCCCTTGCTGAACAGGAAAGGCAGAAGCAGGAGGAGGAAAGGTCGAAAGCGGAGGCTGAAAAGAAGCGCATCGAGGATGAAAAGCGGAAGGCCGAGGAAGAGGTCAAGCGCATTGAGGACGAGAAGAAGCGCCAGGCGGAAGAGGAGAAGGCGAAAGCCGAGGCCGAAAAGAAGCGCATCGAGGATGAAAAGCTTAAAGCCGAGGAAGAGAAAAAACGCATCGAAGAAGAGAAGAAGCGCCAGGCGGAAGAGGAAAAGGCCCGGATCGAGGCCGAGAAGAAGCGGATAGAGGAAGAAAAACGAAAGGCCGAGGAAGAGAAAAAACGCGCGGAGGCGGAGAAAGCGAAACAGGAGGAGGAGCGCAAACGCCAGGAAGCCCTTCTCAAAGAGGTTATGGAATCCCTCAAGAATGCCTCCATAGAAACAAAAAACAAGAAAGCGGGGTCTGAGGACATTCAGAGCAATGACTTCAATCTCGATTTGAAGGATTGACGGTTATCATGGACAGGAAAATTATCGTGATTATCGGCGCCGCCGTCGTGATAATAGCCGTGGCGCTTGTACTCGTTTTTGTGCTGCCGAAGAAAAAGGCCGGAACCGGAGAAGTTCCCGTATCGAAGGCAAGGGAAAACACACTGCGCCTGGCGGGGGAATACATGGACAGCGGCGAGTACCAGCGGGCGCTTGATCTTCTGGACAAGCTGCTCATAGAGAATGCGGACGACCAGGATGCGCGGGATCTGCGGGACAAGATAATCGGTGAAAAGGCAAGGGCCGAAGACACCGCCAGAGCGAAGCAATCGACCGAAACGGAGGCGGAAAAAGCCCGGCAGGAGGCATTGTCGAAAAGCCTGAGCCAGCTGGGGGAAAGCATAGAATCCTCCAGGCAGAATCCTCCGGAAGTCGTGGTCCGCACCCAGACGGACAAGGAGAAGGAGCAGCAGCAGAAGGACCTCGAAAACCTGTCCGCCAGGGAAAAGGAAAAGGCGCTCAAGGTAAGGAGTCTTTTAGACAGCGGCATCCG
>SPDA01000286.1 GCA_004525155.1 Spirochaetales bacterium | reverse complement strand
GGTGAGATTCTCGGCATAACAGGTTTAATCGGATCCGGCACAACGGAACTTGCCAAGGTGCTTTTCCGGAGTGAAGATGTCCGTCTCGAGTCAGGGGAATATAAAATATCCGGGGAAGCCGCGGATATACGCGATACGAAAGGCGCGCTGGACAGAAAAATCGCTTTTGTTCCGAGTGACAGAAAGAACGAGGGCCTCTTCGCGAAATTCTCCATCCGGGACAATGTGTGCCTCCCTTCAATAAATAGTTTCAGGGGAAGGCTGAACCTCATAGATAATAATAAAATGAACGAGGTAAGCAGGGAATATATAGATCTTCTGAGCATTAAGACGCCCTCCTGCCACGCCAGCGTTCAAAACCTGAGCGGCGGCAACCAGCAGAAGGTGCTGCTCGCCAAATGGCTTATGACGAAACCGGAAATTCTTATTCTCGACGAGCCGACGATAGGTATCGACATAGGGACAAAGCATGAAATCCGGAAGCTCATTCTGGGCATGGCGGAAAGCGGCATAAGCGTGATACTTATAACATCGGAACTTGAAGAGCTTGAAAAACTCTGTTCCAGGGTGCTCGTAATGTTCCGCGGCAGGATTGTTTCGGAACTGACAGGCAAATTGATTAATAAAAAAGAGATATTGAAAGCCGCCATGGGAGGAAATAAAAACGATGCGATCGGATAACTCATTGAAAGAAGCGCGGGGAATAAAGGCGGGGGAATTTCTCAAAAAGTCCTACGGACTGTTCCAGACGCTGGCTGTATTTTTGCTGATGGTCATTATCCTGTCTGTTTTCCTGCCGAGATTTCTTTCAATACTCAATATTCTCAACTTGATAAAACAGCTGACGGTAAGTCTGATTGTGGCGGCGGGAATGACCATCATCATTCTAACGGGAGAATTCGATATCTCGGTAGGTTCGGTGGTAGGGTTGACGGCCGTAATCGTCGCGAAATTCTACCATATCCTGGGAATCGGTCCCGGTCTGATTTTCGGTATCCTGACGGGTTTGGCTTTCGGCCTACTGAACGGCCTTATAGTGACCAAAGGAAAGATACCCTCCTTCATTACGACCCTGGGCACGCTCATGATAGCGCGGAGCCTGGCCTTCGTTATAAGCGATGGTAAAGTCATCGCAGATCTGCCCCCCTCCTTCAAAGTGCTCGGCCAGGGAGACGTGGGAGGCATACCCTATACCGTTTTTTTTGTCATCGCCGTATACGGGCTGGGCGCCCTTTTCATGTCAAGAACGGGGTTCGGCAGGAAGGTTTACGCTGTCGGGGCCAACCGGCAGGCGGCCATGCTTTCCGGCATTAACGCGGACAGAATCAAAATCATTTCGTTCATAATTGTCGCGATTCTCGCCTCGCTCGGCGGCATCCTGCTGCTTTCACGCATGGGAGCGATACAGCCCTATACGGCCACCGGGCTCGAGTTCGACGTAATTGCCGCGGTCGTCATCGGCGGCACCAGCCTTTCGGGCGGTGAAGGAAACATCCTGCAGACCATTATAGGAGTTTTCATAATCGGCCTTATCAGAAACGCGCTGAATTTGTCCCAGATAAACATCTTCTGGCAGGATTTCGCCACGGGAACCATAATTATCGTGGCGGTGCTTCTTGATTCGTTCCGGAGAAGGATAACGCAGCGGTTTAACTGAGCGGGGAATAGTGTAATGCGGTCAGGCTCAATAAATATTGACAGGTTGATAAAGTAATGGTAAACTATCTTATATCTGATATATCAGGTATTTGCGGTGATGAATTTCCTTATTGCATTGTACGATTAACGCGGATTGATATATGCATATCCGCTTAAGCGAAATATTTTCTAGGAGGAAGGAAAAAATGAGAAACACAAGAAAGGTGCTTGTTGCCTTGTTTGTGGCGCTGTTCGTTCTGGGCAGCATGGTTTCGGTATTCGCGGCCGGCAAACAGGAACCGGCTGGGGCAATGAAAGCCGAAAAAAAACTGAACCTGGTATTTGTAACCCCCCTTATCGCGCACCCCGTATGGGACGTGGCAAGAGCAGGTTTTGAAGATGGATTGAAGCAGTACGGTGTTACCGGCCAGTATGTCGGTCCTCAGGGTATCGATCCTGCGGAAATGGTGAACCAGATCGAACTGGCCCTTGTGTCCGGTGCCGACGGTATCATTTCCATGCCCATAGCTCCGACAGCAATGCGGCCGGTTTTCAAAAAAGCTGCTGAAAAAGGCGTACCCGTTATTTTTGTAGGCGCGGAAGATCCCGAAAGCACCGCTCTTGCCTTCATCGGCACGAACGAAGCGAACCTCGGTAAAATGGGCGCGGAAGGCATTAAAAAATACTATGCGGCTAAAGGAAATCCGCCTTTGTTTGCATATATACAGCAAAGCACTATGGACGCCTCTTTTGCCATCAAGGCGAGAGACGGGTACCTGGCTGCTTTGAAAGACTATGCCGGCGGGTTCAAAATGGTCCTGAACGAACCGAACAACAGCGACATGGTCACAGCCATGCAGAAAATGGAAACTGCTTTTAAAGCCTATCCCGAGATTAACCTGGTGATTGGTGTAGCCGGAGAAGTCGGCTCGGCGGCCGCCAAAGTCGTCAAGGAAATGGGCCTGCAGAGCAAGATTACCATTATTGCAATCGACGATATTGCGGAAACCATGGACTGGCTCAAACAGGGAGTCATCACCGGCGTCATGGCCCAGAACTTCTACAAGATGGGAAACCTGGGTGTAAAGTTCCTGGTGGATTACCTGAAGGACGGGAAGAAACCCGCACAGTTCTCCAACGATTCCGGCAGTATTTTCGTAACAAAAGACAATATCACTACGTACACCGAAGCCTTGAAAAAGTAACAGCTTAAAGTAAAAAAGTTTTAGGGCGCAGGATTGATTCTTGCGCCCTTTTACTTCACTCTTAACCAAAATCTTTTGTAGGGAGGTCCTGTTTATGGCTATAAAAAGTCCAGCAACCCAGGAAAAAGAAAGTAAAGGAACAGGAACCTTTGGCAGCATTATGAAACGGATTCTCAGGCAGAGGGAACTGGGCATAGCCATTCCCTCCATTCTTATCGCGGTCATTATCGGCATCATCAATCCGGTATTTTTTCAAATCGACAATATAATCAATATGCTCAGGAATTCCGCCTTTGTGTTTATAATAGGCGTTACCATGACCTATGTGTTCATCGGCGGCGGGATGGACCTCTCGGTGGGATCCACCCTGGCGCTGGGCGGAGTACTGACCGGCCTGGCCTTGCTGGCGAACATACCAATCTGGGTGAGCATCATACTCGGCATCGCGGCCTGCGGGGCAGTGGGATTTTTAAACGGTATATTCGTTTCCCGTTTCAAAATTCCGTCTTTTATAGTCACTCTTGGCATGATGTATATCGCCCGCGGCGTGGTACAGGTACTGACGCGTGGGAATCCGGTGTACCCTTTACCGGAAAATTTTAATTTTATAGGACAGGGTTTTGTAGCCGGCATCCCGGTGGTCGTCATAGTGGCGGTTGTCTTGGGGATAATCGGACATATCAATCTTTCGAGTACCGTATTCGGACGGTCCATGTTCGCGGTCGGCGGCAATACGGAAACAGCGAGAGTGTCCGGTATCAATGTACTCCGCATTTCGCTTTTAACGTATGTACTGAATGGACTCACTTCGGGAATTACAGGGGTGCTTACTGCCGCACGTCTCGGGTCAGCCCTTTCGAATGCGGGATCCGGTATGGAACTGCAGATAATCGCAGCGGTTATAATAGGCGGTACCAGCATGTTCGGCGGCTCGGGATCCATCCTGGGTACCGCGATTGGCGCCCTGCTCATGAGCATCATAGCAAACGGCATGGTTTTCCTGAAGATTTCGATTTATTTCCAGAGCGTCGTCATCGGACTTATCATCATCCTTGCGGTGGGACTGGATCAGTACAACCGGAAACGGCAAGGGACAGTGTAGGGTGCCGCCATGAATGATGTCGTTCTCCGCATGAACAAAATATCAAAAAGTTTTTTCGCCATCAAAGCGCTCGAGGATGTAAGTCTCGAACTCTACACAGACGAAATACTTGCTCTGGTCGGCGAGAACGGCGCAGGCAAGTCCACTCTCATGAAAATTCTAAGCGGCAGCTATTCCGCCGGCTCTTTCGAGGGTTCTATTGAGATTAATAACCGGGAAGTGAGGTTTCATTCCACCAGGGACGCCGAGCATGAAGGCGTGGAAATGATATACCAGGAGATAAGCCTGCATCCGGATCTGTCCGTTGCGGAAAATATTTTTCTCGGCAACCTGCCGCG
>SPDA01000569.1 GCA_004525155.1 Spirochaetales bacterium | reverse complement strand
TTCAGCATCCTTGCCAAAGAGAAAGAATTAGTGGACTGGATAAATACTGCAATAACCGGATAAAAATGATCCGTTTCGAAAATGCCGGCATACATTTCGACGGGAAGCCTCTTCTTGAATCCTTCAATCTCGATATCGAATCCGGCGAGAAGGTCCTGCTTGTCAGTCCCTCCGGCCGCGGCAAAACGAGCATACTCAAAGCTCTTCTCGGTTTCGTTCCCCTTTCCTCCGGCAGAATCCTCTATAAGGACGTGCCCCTTGAAAAACACGCCCTGTGGGAGTTCAGAAAAATTCTGTCGTACGTGCCCCAGAATACGGACCTCGGGGAGGGCAGCCTCCGGGAGCTGCTGACGCAGATCTGGGGCTTAAAGGCGGCCGGAGCGAAGCCGCCTCCCATGGAAGAACTGGAGCGGCTCATGAAGCATTTCCGGCTGCCCGGGGACATCCTTGCCAAGGATTTTGAAAAGCTCTCCGGCGGCGAGAAACAGAGAATCACCTTTATTATCGCCGCCGCCCTGAACTGGCCCGTCGTCCTTCTGGATGAACCTGTTTCGTCCCTGGATGCTGAATCAAAAAAACTTGTCCGGGATTATATTTCGGCGAGGAAGGATTGGACCGTGCTCGCCGTTTCCCACGACCGGGAATGGCAGGAGACAGGGTCTTTCCGGGTGGTGGATTTGGAGCCGTACCAGTGCAGTCCGCGGTAGACATAAACTGGCTATCCCTGGGTTTCTGTTTTCTCCTGCTTGTCATTCCCTTTGCCATAAGCGCCATTTTCAGACTGAAACTCCTCGTGCCCGCCCTTATCGGCATCGGCAGGATGACTGCCCAACTCATCCTCATCGGGTTTTTCCTGGGATATATTTTCAATTTGAACCGGCCCTGGATAACTCTTGTGTGGTTCATCCTCATGGTGGGCACCGCTACGGGTACGGTGATACAGAAAAGCGATTTGAATGTAAGGCTTCTCATGGTGCCCGCATTTTTCTCCTTTCTCTTTACAGCGCTGGTGGTGCTGCTTTTTTTCAACGGCGTGGTCGTGGGGCTTGAACGGGTTTTCGAGGCGAAGTATTTCATAGCCCTGGGGGGCATGCTTCTGGGGAATTCCCTGCGGGGAAACATCGTGGGCCTAAGCACCTTTTACAAGGGAATAAAACGGAACGAGAACAGGTATCAATACAGCTTAAGCCTGGGCGCCGCGCGCATGGAAGGGATTTTGCCGTACTTCCGGAAAAGTCTCCAGGAGGCGCTGGGGCCGACTATCGCAACAGTCGCCACCATGGGCATCGTGTCCCTTCCCGGCATGATGACTGGCCAGCTCCTCGGCGGCTCCGGCCCCATGACCGCAGTCAAGTATCAGATTGCCATCATGATAGCCATTTTCGCGGCGGTAACGATGAGCACGGCCCTTTCAATTCTTCTTACTCTCCGGTTTACCTTCAACGAGGCGGGCATGCTTAAGGAAGATACCTTCAGGGCGCCCCCCGGGACCTCCTTAAGGGCCCCCTTCAGGAACCGGAAACGGAAAACCGGGCGCGGATAATTTCCCCGCTGCCGCTGTCCGGATTCCCGCGGAAAACCTGGGCGTAAAAACTGTCGCCGCCGGCGTTTCGGCAGAGCTTAATGGAAACCTCTTCGCCGAGAAACGCTTCCGAAAGGAAGTTGAGCTCAATCCCCGCGACGGCCGGCTGTTCCGCGCCGAGCCCGTACCAGGCGTCCATTATCCATTCAACGTATTTCGCGTTGTTCACATGGTTGTTGACGTCGATATCGCTGTAGGCTACGGTATGCCGCTGCTCGGCGATTGTTTCGCCCTGCGGCATTTCAATCTTCAGGAGTTTTTTTTCGAGGGCGTGTTCTCCCTCCCGTAAGGAAACCCTTTTTCTGAATTCATCAAGCCGGACAGGCCGCTTGTTTTCCTTTTCCAGGATAAGCCAGCCCGAGGACGCGGCCGCGGCAAGGCTGCCGTCCCTGCCGAAAACCTTGAAATCGCGCAGCGCCATGAACGCTTCCGCCCCCTTGGGCCAGGTGCGGATGCTGATGGCGTCCTTCCACAGGGGGTAGGCGTAAATTTCCACGTACATGCGTATAAGCACCCAGAACCTGTTGTCTTTCAGCAGATGCTCATATCCGACGCCGAGGATGTTGGCGTGGTTCCAGGCGATTTCCTGAAGCAGGTTGCAGAGATTGGACAACGAAAGCCTGCCCTGATTATCGGCCTGGTAGGACATAACCGTGGATTCCTTTATGAGCAGGGATATGTCGTTTACCGGCGCTGTTTGCTGCTGCATAACCGGGATGAAGTCTACACTATCTGCAGGGACCTGCAAAGAGGATGCCGCCTATGGAACAGCTCCATGAATCATGATAGTATGTTGTTCCTTATGGAAGCGACAGTAAAAAAGAACAGGAAACGCGAACGGCATTCCATACGCAACACGTATTTTTTCAACCGAATTCTGCAGTTTTTCATAGGCGGATGGCTCAAGACAACTTTTCACATAACTCTGGA
>SPDA01000597.1 GCA_004525155.1 Spirochaetales bacterium | reverse complement strand
GCTTACCGTCATTTACATGGCGGTTACGGTTACCGTACTGTCGCTTATGTATTTCCGCTGAGGAAGCCGCGCACGGCCGGCGGGGGAGGTGCATCTTCCTCCCTGGACTTTGACCAGAGACCTCCTACAAAACGCCGGAAATGCAGCGGAAAAGATATCCGCCTAGAGTATCTCCTTAACCCTGCCCACTTCCCCGCTCTCGAGCCGTACCTTGATGCCGTGCGGATGGTTCGGCGAATTGGTGAGTATATCTTTTACGACACCTTCCGTTAACCTGCCTGTCTGCTGGTCCTGCTTCTGTACGATTTTTACTTTTGACCCCGGTTTAATATCCGGTCTGTTTGTGCCGTCCATCATTATTTCGCCTGGTAGTCGATGACCAGCGCATCGTTCAGATATGGTTTAATCATCTCTACAAACTTCCTGTGTTCCGGATGGGGAAGATATGTATCCCTGTCTTCCTTTGTCTTGAATGTCACTAAAAAGCAATGTGTAAATCCGTGCGCGATATTTTCCACGCTGATGTCCGTACCCCACTCGAAACCCTCAATCAGATCAATCTTTCCGGCCAGGCCGGCGAATGACTGCTCAATATCCCTGATTTTATCCGGACCAGTTCCGTCCTTCCATGAAAATAACACAACATGTCTTACCATTCCAGCATCGTATAATACTCGGCTATATTATCCAATAGCCGGCCGCGGGAACGAATATACGCAATCTTTTCGAATGGTTATAATAACTGAAGCCATTTCGGAGGAAATATTAGATGTCCATTGTATCAGTTGATCTAGGCACAACCAACATCAAGGTAATGCTCTTCGGTGACGATCTTTCCGTTCGGGCAACCGTTTCAGAAAATGTCCGGTACGAACGAAAAGAAAACTTTGTCGAGTTTTATCCCCGGGAATATTTCGACAACCTCGCGGCCGCCATACGGAAAATTCTTGAAACAGCGGCGGGTATGAAGGAACCAGTCCGCACCATCATCCTCACGGGCCAGGCGGAATCCCTGGTTACCCTCGATAAAACCGGCAACCCCCTGGGCAGAGGAATTTCCTGGCTCGACATGCGATCGGACGCGGAATGCAAGGAGCTGACCGATACGTTCCCGGCGGATATCACGTATCCCATAACGGGACAGCCCGCTATTATTCCCACCTGGCCGGTTACGAAAATCCTCTGGATAAAAAAACACGAACCGGAACGGTTCGCCTCGGTGTGGAAATACCTCATGCTCAAGGATTACATCCTTTTCGAGCTCACAGGGAAACTCGCCGGCGAGTTTTCTATCTACAACTTCACCCATTATTTCGATATCCGGAAAAAAACCTTTTGGGACGACATTCTGAAGTACGCGGGAATTCGCAGGGATCAGCTGCCGGACCTGGTCGAACCCCTGACCGATATCGGCAGCCTTACGCCGGAAACAGGGAGAGTGTTGGAACTGGGACCGGAAACAAGCGTTAACGTCGGCACCCTGGATCATTTTTCGGGGATGATTGGAACCGGTAATATCGAGGGCGGCATCATAAGCGAATCCACAGGCACGGTACTGTCCCTAGCTACACTTCTCGACAAGCCCCTCTTTACCGAGGATAAAATGCCCTGTCATTACGGGCCTTTCAAAGACTCTTATGTATTGCTGCCTGTGTGCGAAAGCGGCGGCATAAGCCTGGAATGGTACAAAAAAACATTTCTGCCCCGGATTTCATTCGACGATATGAACAGTGAACTCGAAAAGCGCCGGATGCCGAAAGATCTAATCTTCCTTCCCTATATAATCGGCGTAAACGCTCCCGAGTACAATGCGGACGCTACAGGCGTCTTCTACGGCATACGGGCGCAGCACGACGCCTACGATTTCTGCTGGGCGGTGATGGAGGGGGTCTGCCACCTGCTTAAAAAAAACATGAACTTTTTCGAAAAAGCGGGCATACGTGCGGAACGGATCATATCCACCGGCGGCGGCGCGCGGTCGGCATTCTGGAATCAGCTGAAGGCGGACATTACGGGCTATGAAATCGCTGTTCCCGAAAATGAGGAAGCCGCCTGCTTCGGAGTTGCCATGGCCGCGGCCGCGGCAAAAGGGCTGGTAAGCGATCTGGAGAGTGCCGTGCGGGAACATGTGTCCATGAAGAAAACCTACAAACCGGCGGCGCCGGAGCGGTTTGCCGGACGGCATGAGGTCTTCAATACACTGTACAAGCGGCTCCAGGCAGTGTACGAACTGAGCGCAAAAACCTAAACGCGGCCCACCGCGCCGGGAACTTTTTTCGAAGCCGGCAGCAGGAGCAGTACGAACAGGATACAGACGCTCACCGCAACAGGCGCCGTAAACAGAAAAAAAGCCCTGC
>SPDA01000589.1 GCA_004525155.1 Spirochaetales bacterium | reverse complement strand
GTGCTGGGGTTCCCCCGGGGGCTCCTTCTTCCAAGGATATGCTGAAAAGGAGAATTTATGGGATTATCGCAATGCTCGGGCCAGGACAGAAGGTTCTGGAAACCGGAGGACATACATATAGTTGCATGTCACATATGCGGTTCAGAGGTCGAACTGTGGAAAGATGAAGGCCGGAGGAAGTGCAGGAACTGCGGAGCCGAGGGTCGCAACCCCAGAGTGGAATCCGGCTGCGCCGCCTGGTGCGCCTTTGCCGATGACTGCGTCGGAGCCCTCGGAGCGGACACTCCGGACGCCGAAAAAAAGAACGGCTCCACGGCCGTGAAACTGACCGAGACGCTGACAGCAAGGTATTCATTCACCCCGGACGAAGTGAAAGCACTTGAAAGCCTTGCAGAGGAAATCGGCGGGCTTGAACTGCCGGAGGGGTTTTCGCCATTTGTCTTCACCGTGGAGGCTCTCATGCTCGCCGCCTGTACGCTCCGCACTTCCGGGGATACGGACCTGCGCCAGGCAGGAGCGGCCTGGTGGGAGCAAGGCGGCCGGGAAACACTCGACGAACTCGGGATGGATCCGGCTGCAGTCCGGAGAATTTTTTCACTGTTCGAGACCCTGACCGAAGGAGCGGGGCGAGGGGAAACTGGTCCGCAGCCGCTCCCGGCATGCGATCCGGATGAAGAATTGAAGGCGAGCCTCAACCGGCTCGCCTTCTTCCGCCAGCATGGAATTACTTTCTAAAAGCTTCCAGGTAGGAGTCAGCGTAAATAGATTTGTTCATGATGAGCTCGGCAGTAAGTATTGCGTCCACGAGCTCAGTATCCAGAACATCCATGATAACCGCGTCGAGGCCGTTGGCCACGAGCATGACGGCAAAAGTCCTGTTTATTATCTTTTTATGAACAGCACCGTTGGACACGTTGCTCAATCCGCCGACAATGTGGCAGGGAGGGTCTGAAAAAAGCCTGAACTGCGACGCAGCGCCCAGAATTTCCGTCGACTGTTCCTGCATGAACTTGAGGGGCATGATTATGGGATCGAGAAAAAGCTGCTCGGGCGACATGTCGTATTCCAGTATTTTGGCAAAGATTTTGCCTCCGATTTCGACCCGTTTATCTGCAGTTTTGGGACTCCCGGTCTCGTCCATGACCAGCCCGATGATCGAGGCCTTGTACTTCGCCACAAGGGGCAGAAGGCTGTCGAGTTTTTCATCCACTGCCGTTGTCGAGTTGACCAGGGGAGGTCTTTTGCAGACAGGTATGGCCTCCTGCAGCATGGAAATCTTGTTATTGTCGATTGATATGGGCAGGTCCACTTCCGCCTGCACCTGTTCTATCATCCAGACAAGGTCCTCAACATTGGCGGAGGCTGTCCCGAGGCAGACGTCCAGGTAATTCGCCCCGGCGTCCGCCTGCTTTCGCGCGCTTTCCCGGATTACGCTCCCGTCCTTGTTGATAATGGCTTCCTTTATTTCCTTGAAGCCCGCATTAATTCGTTCACCGATAAATATCATTTGGTTATTTCTCCTTTTTTCAGACGAATTTTTCTATGATCGTCCGCACGTTGGCTATGGCTTCCGGATGGGCCATAACGAGAATGTCCGCCCCTGCCTGAAGATAAGTCGCCGCGCAGGTAGCTTCCCAGAGAGGTCCGCGTTTCTCGAGCTTTCCCCAGCCCGGCAGAATATCCTCGTCCACCGTAGCCTCTTTTATTCTCCAGACTTCTCCGCCAACGTCGCAGAGCTGCGGCGCCGCCATGAGTTTGTCTCCTTTAAGCCCGGCTATCCTGGCGCGTTCCAGTATCGTATACACGTAATCGAAACCATAACCGAGAGCGGCGGTTGTCTGGAACATGATTACGTCTTTCAAATCGAACCCGGCGTCCTGTAAAAGGATGTTTACCTGCTTGCCGATATTTATGTCGACGGGAGCTTCGGAGATTATTTTGTGCTTGTCCGCCTTGCAGATGGCCACAACGGTCATGTAGTTTTTCTCTTTGGCGGAACCGATAAGGCAGTTCTCTCCGCGCGCGGCCTGGGAACATTCGGGCAGCACGGCATTGTCCTTTTCCTCGTCGCCGCATCCCCAGATGATTATGGGAACATCCACAGCCTTTAGTATGTCGTCAACAACCCTGGCACAGGCGTCCGGCGTGGCGTTTTTCCCTGAGGGATTGGCGCCTACCATTTTGATGCTTATAAGGTCCACTCCGAACTTTTCGACGCATTTCTGCGCCCACTCGGTGGGGGAATTTATTTCCGGGCCGATTGCTTTCTTGAGCACTTCGGGCCAGTCCGGCGGCGTATCCGCAACATACCCTGCTATTACGGGCCTGTTGGGGATTTCACCCTCGAAGTTTAAAAGGGGAAGGGTCGACTGTCCGCCGACAGTCACT
>SPDA01000247.1 GCA_004525155.1 Spirochaetales bacterium | reverse complement strand
CCGTCATGGCGGAAGGCAGGGCGGAAGTCTGGAGCTGGACGCCTATCACCTGGAACAGCTTCCGCGGATGGCGGGAAGGATCGATTCCGGCAACGGTTATGGTTCCGCCGTCAGGCATGCGCAGGCCTTCCAGGCTTTCCAGGGTGCTCGTTTTTCCGGATCCGTTGGGTCCCAGGAGCGCAAATATCTCGCCTTCCGCCGCTTCGAAACTCAGGTTTTTCACCGCCACATTATTACCGTAGCGCTTGTGGAAATTTGATACTTTTACCATTGTATTATTCATCGATTTTCTCCCTTTGCTTCAAATGCCAGGTGTAAAAAGCGCCTCCCGCGTCATCAAGCAGCCCGATAATCTGCTGCCGCGACAGGGAGAGGACGCCGCCGGATAACAGTGAGGCCAATCCATGGGTGAAAATCCAGCTTTCCAGTATAAAGCTGTCCTGGTCCGAAGCGGGAATCTGCGCCATCAATTCGTCTATCCCGCGGGCCGTACCCATATTCTGCCTGTACCTGGTTTCCCCGTCTGCACCGTTCTCCGGCGTTCTTGCATCATTCCTGTCCATAAAAAGAAAATGAAACAGCCTGGGTTCCTCCATCGAAAAAACGACATAGCCTACGGCAAGGTTAAGCAGGCTGTTATCCGTGTACGTTCCCGTTTGATAGGATTTAAGCAGTTCCTGAGCTTTTTCCTGGACAGCTTTTTCGATATCCTGCATCGATTTCATTTCAGAATAAATCGGCATGGTGGAACTGCCCAGGCGCTTGGCGATCGTGCGGGCCGTAACATTCTGCCATCCCGATTCCTGCGTAATGATAAAGGCCGTTTCAAGTATCATGGTACTGTCAAAGTACTTACGCTGTGCCATTGCACCTCCGTTTAATATAACATATGTTTTTTTCTATAACATCCGTTATAAAGTATAACATATGTTATACTTTGTCAAGTAAAAGATCTATTTTTCTTCGGCCTGTATGAAAAAAATTGACGGTTAGAAGGGGAACTGGTCCGCGCAAAGACGGCAGATCATCAGTTTTCCATGTGGTACAGCCTGTCCCGGATTTCTGCAGCCTTTTCGTACTCTTCGGCCTTGATAGCTTCCTCGAGCTCCGATTTCAGCTGTTCCACGGGATCATCCTGCTTCTCTAGAATCTGTTTCAGGGCGGTTTTCAGGTAATTGATGGAACGAATTTTTTCAAAATGAAAGGCAGGTGTATCGATCTCCGGCATCTTCTTGATTTCGACAATCGCGGACTCGATAACCTTCCGAGCCATGAGTTTGAGGTTCTTGTGCAGGGAGAGCATGGCTTTTGCAATGGCATTTATACGTAAAATATAAGGTTTATACTGCAGAATGGAGGCTTTGTCCTCCACCTTTTCGGCAAACTTTTCAACCATTTCGCAGATACGCAGATTGTGCTCGGTATCTCTTGCCGTTCTCTCGAAATCGCCAATCTGAAAGAGCTGCAGATACCTGTAATAAAAGAGGATTCCCTCATTCTGAAGAAGCATGAAATCCTTGTTCGAAATGGAGAACCCATCGGAAGTGGCATGTTCCATGATGTGGCCGCTGAGACGGTCCTGCATCTCATCCAGCACCGTATCCTTGGCGGAGAGCTTTCTGCCGTCCGGTCTTCCGTCCATCTCGTACTGCTCCAGCCCAAGCGGAAGCCGGACCTGCATAATCTGCCTCCCATCCTCCGCATGCACGATTCGCACGCTGTTGTCCGGATCGTACTCCCAATCTTCTAAAAGCTTAGATATATCTTTGGACATAGTGGACTCCTTCCCGCAGTCCTGCGCACCCGTACTTTTCAGTCAGGCTCAGATCATTCATATAATTACAATACCCGGCAATAATCGTCATAACTTCAGAATCGTAAATACCCTTTGCATCCGCTTCCTTCCTTGCCGGCTGCTCCACCAGTTATGATCTTCGACATTGTGCCTATCATTAATATACTTATTAATTTCAGATTTGGCATCTTTCAAATTATTTTCATGCATTTTATCCATATTTACGCCTTATTTTTCAATATTTTCTATTCTTCCAGAAGGTTATGCACCTGTGCAGCTTTTACGAAAAGAATGGGCGGAGTGCTGTCGTATTTATGAAGCTCCTTGGAAAAAAACAGCCTGTCCAGTGAAAACATTTTAGCCAGGTTTCCCGCCCTTTTACCCGGCATGCCGATGAGGATCAGGGAGGCATCCCCCGAATATTCCTTGATGGTGTCACGAATGTGCCCCGCGCTGTCGGGAAGCACCAGTACTTCGCCGCCGAGACGCGCCCCCGCCATGAGCGCGGTGAGTTCCGCCTGAGCCAGGGCAGGGTCTTCCTCCGGATGCAGCTTGCGGATCACACGGATCGTGTAGCGTTTTCCGGCCTGTTTCGTTTCACTCTGGTTTATAATGTAGGACAAAAGCGCCATGAAGTTGCCGTTTTCCTCCCCTTTCCACCACACATCGATACGCATGGGGTTAGGCTCCGGAATGAGACCATGTTTGTACAGCAGAACATTTTTACCGAGCTCAATCGCTTTTACTATAAGGCTGGCGAGGTTGAGCCGTAAATCGAGGGGAAACAGCACCGTATTCGGCTGCAGGCCCCCGGGCGCCGCGGACTGCAGGATGGACAGAATGGCGGTACCCGCATCCTCGCACTGAATGATATGGGCCTCTTCCGGCGGCGGGAAATGCAGGGTTTCGTTCTTCCCCGGCATGAGGATGTTCACCATCGTGAGCCCTTTGTAGGATGAAATTTTCGTACCGATTGCAAGCGCCGGCATCGCCAGATCACGCCTGTCGCCGAAGCAGAAAATACTTACTATAGGTCTCCAGTTTTTGGAGCCTTGTATTATTTTTCTTATCCTTTTCAATCCCCAGGTGAGAACCTGGAAAATCGATCCCCACCAAACACCTTCCAGCCGGTTGCCGGCGCGGTATTTAAGGATCAGGCTGAAAATGATAACCTGCGAGACAAGCACGCCGAGACCTATATACATGTTAAAAAGAGCGATAACCGTCATGCACACGACAAATCCGTACAGGGATACGGCCCAGTGCCCCCTGGAGGTCGGACGGAAACTCGGATTCCCGCTGATCCGCTCAAGAAAAGCGGCAAAATTTATCCAGCCGTAGACAACGAGAAAACAGATACCGACCACCATGGAGGAAAATGTTATATCGCCGGACCAGATTATAGGCAGGACAATGACAAACACGAGGACCGTGGCCCATCGCGGCTCATCTCCGCACTTTCTGAAAGCCCTGCCCAGAAACCAGAGGAATTTCGGCAGCACCTTATCCCGCGCCAGGGCCTGGGCGGTACGGGGCGCGGTCATGAAATAGGAAAGGGCCGAGGAGCCGGTCGCGAAAAGAATGCCGAAAAAAATAATCCAGGGAAGTACCGGAACCTGCGAAAAAATCTGGAGGGCGGTTACAAGCTGTCCATCGGTACTGCGGAAATGCTCCGGCATAATGAATGAAAAGAGAACCGTAAGGATTATGTACACCGCGGCCGTTACGCCTATGGCAACGAAGGTGCCTTTGGACAGGGCTTTCCGCGGGTTCTGCAGCTGGCCGCTCATGCCCACGCCCGCGTCGATGCCGGTAACCGCCGGGAAAAAAGCGGCAAAGGCGCCCCAGAACCCCAGGTTCCACCCAAGACCCTTCGTATTGGAACCGCTGCTGAATATCGCCAGGCCGTTAAAAGTAATACCGCGAAAGAGGGGACTCATCATTATGGCCAGGATCGAAAAGGTGAGAACAATGAAAATGACAATCTGCACTTTCACGATGAAATCCGCGCCTCTCAGTGCGGAAATAAAAGCCACGAAGGCGATGAAGGAGGCGATAATCTGTTTCTGCATGAGCACGGAAATACCGCGCGCCAGAAAAACATTCTGCACAAGGGGTATGGAACCCACGACCCGCTGCAGGGGGTCCGAAAACCCAATCGCGTAAAACCCGATGCTCGCAGCCTGCGCGAGAAAGAGCTGAATGCCTATGGATCCGCCGAAGGCGATACCGAGAGAGCGTTTTCCCATGGCATACATGCCGCCTGCGCCGATGCGTTCAAGGTTTGTGGTACAGTCTGCGATGGAAAAGGCAGTGGCTAAGGTCGCGGTGTTGGAAAGCAGTACGATAAGGAGCATTTTCCACAATCCCATGGATGAGGTAAGCACCGGAAGAAGAAGGAACAGTACTGCGCCTAAAATGGCCTCATAGGAAGGAACAAACACCCCGGAGAATGTATTGAAAAGCTTCATGAGGAATTAAGCATATAACGGGATTACGAGGTTGGCAAGGCTGATTTTTAAACACATCCAAAATCTTTACATTCCTTGAGATTTTCCTAGTTTTCATGACCGCACCATGTCTGTATAATACTTTTATACTTCATGGCATGTTCTTTCCGGATCAAAGGCGGGGTTTCTGGATGAAAATATCGATTATTATTTGCGATGATGAGGACCTCTTCCGTGAAGGATTACACCTGCTCATAGAAAAGAACGGGCAGTACAAGGTCCTGGGCGAGGCTGATAACGGGCAGGACCTCCTTGAACTGCTTTCCGGCCTGTCCCGGCAGGGAGTGACTGCGGACCTCGTTCTCATGGATGTGGAAATGCCGGTCATGAAAGGTACGGACGCCGCAAGAAGGGTGCGGGAAATATCCCCCTCAACCAGAATAATCGG
>SPDA01000377.1 GCA_004525155.1 Spirochaetales bacterium | reverse complement strand
GACCATAACCATGCAGGTTTCGCGGATTTTTTCGCCGGGCAGGCCGGGGCTCGCGGGTAAAATAAGGGAAATGGCTCTCGCCTTATGCCTCGAGGCGAGGTATACCAAGAACGAAATTCTTAACCTTTATCTCAATTCGATACCTTTCGGGCACCAGGTGGAAGGGCTCACGAGCGCCTCCAGGTATTTTTTCGGCAAGACTCCTTCGGAGCTTTCTCGGGCGGCAGCCTGCGTGCTTGTCGTGATACCGAGGAATCCTTCACTGTACGGTCCCGGCTCCAGGAACCCGGACGCTCCTGGTTCCGCTGTTCTGGCGCTTGCGGAAAAGGCAGGCCTGGGGACGGAGGAAGCAGATGAAGCGGCGGAACTGGCCCGTACTCTCGAAGCCCGGCCTTATCCCTTCAAGGCCCCCCATTTTGTTCAGTATCTTAAAGCCGCATGGCCCGAAGAGTTGTCCGGGGAAGCGGCTGTAAAGACGAGTCTCGATCTTGAACTCAATACGTTCATCGAAGAAAGGCTCAATTTTTACCTCGCCCGCTACCAGCAGAACAGGCTCACCAACGGAGCGGCCCTGGTTATTGACAATAAAACGGCGGAAATAATCGCCTATGTGGGTTCCAGGGACTTTTTCGATACTCTCAGGCCCGGGCAGATGGACGGTGTGCGCGCCGCCAACCAGCCGGGGTCCTGCCTCAAACCCTTCCTCTATGCCATGGCCCTGGAGAAGGGGTATCAGCCGAATACCATTCTGCCGGATCTGCCCCTGGACCTTGGCGGGCCGGAAGTGTTTGTGCCCATGAATTTCGATAACCGTTTTCACGGACCCGTGCGCTTCCGGGTTGCGCTGGCGTCCTCGCTCAATGTGCCGGCAGTGTATCTCGTATCAAAACTCGGCGCGGACCGGTTTTCACGGTTTCTTATAAACGCGGGGTTCGACAGTCTCAAAAGCCTGAAAGCGAATCCGGGAGAAGGCATAGCCCTCGGAAGCGAGGCCGTGAGTCTCTTCGAACTGGTCCAGGCTTTTTCCGTTTTTCCCAGAGGAGGGGAATTCCGGCCTCTCATTCCTTCCGCAGGGGAGGCATTTCTCGGGGTCCGGCAGAGGGAAACACATACGGTCTGCGGAAGGTACAGCGCGGCGCTCATCTGCGATATACTGTCGGATAATTTCAGCCGTCTCCTCGGATTCGGCCCGAACCCCGTGTACAACACTGCCTTTCCCTCAATGTGGAAGACAGGTACAGCTAACCAGTTTCAGCACATATGGGCCCTGGGCGCCACGCCGGAGTACACGGTAGGAATATGGCTCGGCAATTTTACCGGAGAGACGGTCATAGGCAGCACGGGAAGCTCCATTCCGGCAAAAATTGCGGTTGAAATCCTCGAAGAAATGGGGCCCTCCGGCAGACCCTTCCAGCCGGTTCCGGACTCCCGCCGGGCCGAAATCTGCGCGCTTTCCGGCGGAAGTCCCGGACCCGCCTGCGGAAGCACGCTCCCCGAATATTTCCGCGCCGGGGTGAATCCTGAACCCTGTGCCTGGCACCATCTGGAAAGAGGGACCTCTTCGGTTTCCTGGCCGCCGCTTTTCGCAGCCTGGGCAGCCTCCCGGAAGCCCGGCGCCGGAACTGGTCTTAGCGGGGAAACCTTTCTCGAGATTACCCAGCCGCGGAACGGTTCCGTGTTTTTCATGGACCCCGGCACGGAATCATCAAGCCAGGGCATCAGGATTGAAGCCGCCGGAACGGACGGAGGGCCTGCCGAGGTAACGGTTAACGGTATTAAGACCGCGGTACTGACCTATCCCTACAGTTATTTCTTTCAGCTCAAACCCGGGAACTGGCGGGTGACCATACGAACGGCAGAGACCGAAGCCTCCGTACAATTCCAGGTAAAACCTTAATCAGGAATAAATTAGCCAAAACGTTGCTGCGCCCGGCCCGATTTTGAACACCCGGCATATGAATTTTCTTGCATATCGTTTTAATTTCCTATATAGTAGTAATAACAAAATAGTACAGGTAAAAAAGGGACCTTCATGGAATTGATTTCTCTTCACAAGGAAGAATGCGGTGTAACTCCCGAGGTTATAGCCTCTTCACCGGGAACTGTTAACCTCATGGGCGAGCATACCGACTACAATGGAGGTTATGTGCTCCTGCTGGGGCTCAACAAAACCCTGAAGGTAGCCGTATCGCGCCGCAAGGACAACTCCCTCCGGTTTTACGCGGCGGATTACAATGAAAGGAAGAGAACCACCCTCGCGAACCTGAAATACAAGAGAGAGGACCGCTGGGCGAATTACTCGAAGGGTGTCATATTCGCTCTTCTGCGCAGGGGCTACAAGATAAAGGGTCTGGACCTCACCATAAAGAGTTCCATACCCCAGGAGATCGGTCTGTCCTCCTCCGCAGCCCTCTGCGCGGCAACCATCGCGGCATTGCGGGATCTGTACAGCATTGACATCACCGACAATGAAGCCATCCGCATTGCCTACGAAGCGGAAAAAACCTTTGTCGGCAAGGAAGTGGAAATAACCGAACAGATGGCGGTGTTCATATCGCGCGCCAACCACGCGCTTTTTTTCGATGCCCGGGCCCTTACCTACGATTACATACCCTTCAATTTTGAAGGTCCGAAACTCCTGCTCACCGTTTCCAACGTACCGGCCGTAACGGTGGACGCGGAGTTAAAGGAGCTCAGGGAAGAGTGCAGGCACTGCGTAAACCTGCTCAGCAAGAAAAAGCCGGGTACCGCGCTCAGGGATTATACCGTCCAGGACCTCCAGCAGAGCATGGGTGTTATCCCGGAGAACAGCAGGCGGCTCTGCCTGCATGTGGTGGACGAAAACCAGCGGGTACTGGACGCGAAAGAAGCTCTCCTTGAAAAAGAGATGATCGTCTTCGGCAAGATTTTAAACCGCTCTCACGAAAGCCTGCGCGACAACTTCGAGGTTTCCTGTCCCGAGATTGACTGGCTTGTAAAGCGCGCCTGGGAGATAGACGGGGTCCTCGGTTCCCGGCTCACGGGCAAGGGATTCGGCGGATGCACCATCACCCTTCTCATGGACCATGCCTTCAAGGCCTACATGGACAGGCTGGAGGAATACGAAAGAATTTTCGGTTTCACAGCTTCCACTGTAATCATCGAGCCTTCCGGCGGCACCCACATCGAAATGAAGGACCTTAGAAAAGACCTATGAAGATTCTCCTTACAAACGACGACGGTATTCAGAGCCCGGGCTTGGGTGCCCTGGAGGACCGGCTGTCTTCGGACCATGAAATCTGGGTCCTCGCGCCGGACAATGAACGCAGCGGATCCTCCCATGCCATCACCTTAAAAGGCGCCGTGCGGATGAGGAACCTTTCCCCGAGGCACATTTCCTGTAACGGCACCCCGGCGGACTGCGTGCTCTACGGGCTCCTGGGCGTGCTTCCCGAAAGGCCGGACATCGTTCTTTCCGGCATCAACATCGGCCACAATCTGGGAACCGATATCGTGTACTCCGGCACGGCGG
>SPDA01000375.1 GCA_004525155.1 Spirochaetales bacterium | reverse complement strand
TCCCGCTTATTCTTCGTTTTCGCAACGATTTTTTAAACCAGCACAAGAATGACGCGCTTGACAATGAAATTGGCGAGCAGGCTCACGCCCGGGATGAGGAGAACGGAAACAGTTATCGCCGCATAATTCGACCAATCCGGGCGCAGGCCTGTCAAATCGAACCAGGACCTTACGATTTTTAACATCAGATATTCCTTCTGCCTTTATGTTTGATTGTAACCTTACCCGAATACGGAAAATCCCTCAACCCGCGGGTATCGGAGAGTACGACGATGATGAAACAGAATTGTTTACCCTTTTACGGATCTTGATAATTTCCATTATATAAAAGATACTTTAATACCGTAAAAGGCGTTCCTTGCGACAGGAAGAATTCCAAGCGCTGAGTTAGGAGGTGATGATGAAGACAGCCCGTTTTATTCTAGCGGCCTGAATTACTGTATCCGTCCTGGTTTCTCTGGCTGCCTGTTCCCGGGGCGGAGGAGTAAAAAGCCCTTCCACCGCGGTGATCGAATATTTCGAGGGGGAGGTAACGGTAAACGGCAGAACCCCGGAGCTCGGGCAGACTTTGCTCCGGAAGTTTTCAGTCAAGACGGGGAGCGGCGCCTACTGCGGAATAATATTCGATAAAAAAAACATCATGCATGTGGATGAAAACACCACAGCCGTGATTGACCTTTCCGGGCTTCAGAAGAAAGTCGAATTGTCCGCCGGCAGTCTCGGTTCCGCCCTTCGGAATCTTCCTAAACAGCTGGCAAGCGGCACTGACAGCTTTATGCTCACCTCTCCCAGCGCCGTGGCGGGTATCCGGGGCACCGTGTTTTACGTCCGGGTCGAGGACGGAAACAATACCTATATCTGCGACTGCAACGGCATTGTTCACATGCGCGACATCGGGAAAGGCAACGAGAGGACGGTAGAAGCGACCCATCACGCAGCCTACCGTTATACGAGGGGGGGCGGCGCGATTACCTCGGCACAGGCGGACATGCTCTACCATTCCGACCAGATGATGGAACTGGGCGCTGCAAGAATAGGCGAGACCATAGACTGGACCCGCGTTGAAAGGTAGCAGGATTATCCCGAAAGAATAACCGCTTCCGGCGCTTTTTCCCAGGGCCTGTTTTTCTGCCAGTGGACTATCCAGTTTTCCGGCATGACAAGGCTCAATGCCGCAATGTCGCCAAGGTAGTTATCGAGTTCCGATGCCTTTATTTCCACGCCCCCGGACAGTGCGGGAAAGGAAAGCCCGAAGGTTTCCATAAGAAGCGGCTTCAAGAGGTCCTGGTTGTGCATGAACACGCTGCCGCCGATGACGAAAAGCTCCAGGTCGAGCAGGTTGTTGACCGCAGCCAGAGCCCTCCCCATGATGCGGGCCGCCTTGCGGATGATGCCCTCGGCCTTTTCCTCTCCCTTCCGGTACCTGGAAAAAATATCCCTTGCGGTGATCCCTTCCTCCCCATAATCCCTTGCCAGGGCTGTACCAGATGTGAAAGCCTCGAGATCACCGTACTGGCCGCATCCGCAGAGTGGGCCGTCTTCGGTTGAAATGTACAGGTGGCCGCCGTGGCCGGCGTTGCCGTTCTTGCCGCCAAGGAGCCTGCCCTTGTGAATAATCCCCATGCCGATACCCGTGGACCAGGTTATATAGGCCAGATGACGGAACCCCCTGCCGGCCCCGAAACGGTGTTCGGCCACCGCGGCAGTTGCCGCATCGTTTCCCATGGAAAACTGCCGGAACCCGGGTTTCAGGAAGGCCTCGATTTCAATGGGACCCCAGTTGTTCGGGGCGACCTGCCTGCCGCCGAGGTTTCCGCAGAGATTGGGGGATGCCATGGCCTTGAAGCCGTTAATCCGCACGAAGGGCCCTGCCGAGCTTATGCCCAGTGCGTGAATGCTGTCCTTTCCTATACCCGCTTCCCTGCAGGCTCTTTCGACCAGCTCCGCCACCTGCTTGGGCACCGTGAGAGGGTCCCCCGTCAGACAGGTAGGCTGGTATATTTTTGACAGGATACTGTCCTCATTGCAGATACTTGCCGTTATTTTCGTTCCGCCTATATCGACTGCCGCGAGAAAAATCATATCTTTTTACCGAACTCCTTCAATCATTTTTTTAATAATCAGCCGGGACACCGGAACCGGACCGGTTCGCAGCCTTCGCCGTCCCGTCTGCGGTGAAGCAGGGCCGTATCGTAAGGCGGCATAACCACCGATTTATTGTAGATACCGGCGGAGGCGCTGTCAAGGATGTTCTGGAAACGAAACGTGAAAGTTGAGGATTCCGGTAAGATTGACAAGGTTATCCTGTTAAATTATGATCGCGCTAGGGTAGCCAAGCCGCTATAAACACCAGCAAACTGAAGGACCCGTATGAAAAAAAGGAAGGCCGGAGCCCGGACAAGGGTCCGATAAGGAGATTTTTATGAAACTTGGTTTTGTGAGCGCCGTTTTTGGGGATCAGAGTTTTGAAGAGGTTGTGGATTTCGCTTCCGAAGCGGGGTTTGCCTGTGTGGAAATGATGTGCTGGCCCAAGGGAAAGGCTGAGCGGCGGTACGCGGGCGTTACGCACGTGGATGTGACGGACCTGGACGGAGGCAAGGCCGGCGCCGTTACGGCTTACTGTGCCGAAAGGAAGGTTTCCATATCCGGCCTCGGGTACTATCCCAATCCTCTGACAGACGACAGGGAACAGTCGGCGGTGTTCGTCGATCACATCAAAAAGGTGATCGATGCATCAGCCCTGCTCGGCATCGGCGTCATGAACACGTTTATAGGCAGGGAGCATACAAAAAGCGTCGACTACAATTTCGACCGGTTCAGGGAGGTCTGGCCCTCCATCGTAAAGCACGCGGAACAGAAAAGCGTAAAGATCGGCATAGAAAACTGTCCCATGTTTTTTTCGAAGGATGAATGGCCGGGCGGCAAGAACCTCGCGTCGAACCCCGCCATGTGGCGGCGGATGTTCGAGGCTGTGCCCTCCGCGAGTTTCGGGCTTAACTATGATCCTTCACACCTGGTATGGCAGCATATGGATTACATCGCCCCCATCTATGAATTCAGGGACAGGATATTCCACGTCCATCTCAAGGACGCCAAGGTGATAAAGGACAAGCTTGACCAGGTGGGTATCATGGCGCTGCCGCATGAGTACCACACGCCCAAGCTGCCTGGCCTGGGAGATGGTAACTGGGGAAGGTTCTTTTCCGCCTTAAGCGATACCGGCTACAAAGGGGCCGCGGTAGTAGAGTTGGAAGACAGGGCTTACGAGGGAACCCTTGCAAGCAGGAAAAACGGGCTGCTCCAGAGCAGGAATTTTCTTGCGCAATTCATTGTGTCGTTATGAACGTAAAAAATCTTTTTAACCTGTCGGGTAAAACAGCGGCTGTTACGGGAGCCGGCGGAGCGCTCTGCGGTACCATGGCGGAGGCCCTCGCCGGGGCGGGGGTGAGGGTCGCGGTGCTGGACATAAGCCTTGAAAAAGCGGAAGAAACCGCGGCAGGGATAAATAGAAACGGCGGTACGGCC
>SPDA01000426.1 GCA_004525155.1 Spirochaetales bacterium | reverse complement strand
TTCAAATGCGGATTTAACCTCTTGACAAGAATGAAAAGGCTTATTATATTGTGCATCCATAACAAGGGGGCGTGGCGAAGCTGGTTATCGCGCCGGCCTGTCAAGCCGGAGACCGCGGGTTCAATCCCCGTCGCTCCCGAAAAAGTCCCTTACCAAGGGACTTTTTTATTTCCTGTAAGCGTTGTAACCGTTTTCGGGGAACATGCCTTTATACGGGCTGTAGCGCAGGGGCTAGCGCGCTCGGTTCGGGACCGAGAAGTCGGCGGTTCAAATCCGCCCAGCCCGACTAAAAAGACCATCAGTAGATGGTCTTTTTAGTTTTGGAGTTTCCTTCGGAAACTCCACGGCATATTACAAGAACCGTGGAGAAAACGGCGCAGACGTTTTCTCCAAGCCCAACCCGGCATCCGGGTTGGGCAGCGAATGCCGACCGAAGAGGGAGGAAGAGCGGCCAGGGACGGCCGCGGCAGTGAGCGAGACGGCCTGGAAGAAGCTCACAGGAGGTGAGCGACTGTAAGGCAAATCCGCCCAGCCCGATAATATTAGGTCATCTTTGATGACCTTTTTTTTTCTGGGGCAGGAAACCTTTTAGCGCGCGGCCAGCATGGCGATAAACAGGAACCAATCCGCGGCAGCGTGTATCAGAACGGCCCCCCAGATGCTGTCAGTCTTGAACATTATTATGCCGCATGCCAGGCCGAGAGTAAAAGTGTTGACTAGAAAGACAGGGATAACGGCCATTGGAAGATAGGCCACAGAAAGGGCATGGATCGAGGCAAACCAGGCAGATGTCAGAGCGATGGTTCCCACAGTCCCCAGAACAGGCAGAAGTTGTTTAAAAAAAAGACCCCGGAACCACAATTCTTCCAGAAAACCGTTGCTGATAGCGAACACGGCTCCCCACAGGACTGCAGAGCCGAGTATTGCCGTGCCGCTGTAGCCGGAACTGAAGAAGATGAGGGCTGAAGTGAAAAAATTGACCAGCACCAGGCCGCCGATGCCGAGCCCCCAGGTGAGGTTTCCTTTGCCCAGAAGCAGGGAACGCAGGTTCCGGCCCGAAACCAGTATAAGCACGATGATGGGAATGACTACCAGAAGGGCGTCATATACTTTACCCAGAGCCAGTCCCGCGCTTGTGCCCGTGACCAGTCCGAGTGCCCCCAGAATATTACGGTTGTAACCGGCGAAAAACGCGGACACGAGGTTGACTGCGGAAGCGGCGAAAAAAGCGTAGGCAATCTGCCAGTAGGCCGCGGTCTTTTTGCCGCGCTTTAATAAAAGGGCCGCGGCGAGGAAAAGGACGGTAAGGCAGGCGGAATATACCCTGCTTCCGTTCGTGGGAAAGGCCTTGTAGTAATTCGACCCGAAAAGAAATACGGCCAGGGCACAAATCAGGAACAGTACGAAAAGACCTGCCCGGCCGGCGAAGCCCGCGGATACCGGAGACTGCTTTACCGGTTCAATTTTGACCATGGTGTTCTCCCTGCCCGGACAAACACTTGTTCATCAGGTACCAGGGTATATTGTAAATCTCTATTTGTCAGGTGTAAAGCAAAAATTTTAAGACTTGAGGGCATCAGTCATCTTGTGATGAAACGTCCGTGCTGTGCCGGAACGCTACCGCTGCTTTAAAAACCGGGGTGCCTACTCAATTGCTTTGAGTATTTCGCCGAGTGCTGCGCCGTCTTCGGGAATGTATCTGCGCCAGTATTCAGCCGATCTGCGTATTTTCGAAAAAATCTCACCCGGCGTTTCCGCCGTGCCGGAAAATATTTCGAGGGTCAGGTAGATCGACCTGCACCGTTCAGGCATCCCGGGGGAAACGGGATTGTTATACGACTGCAGTAGAGCCCGGAGCACCTTGTCCGCCTTAATCAACCCGATGCTGTTATTTTCCGCCGTAAACGGAAGGTGTGAAGAGGAGGAGCCTGTTACCTGCTGCAGATGGATGATCGGGGAATAACAGCCTAACGATTCTATCCAGGCGCAGGTATCGCTGTCTTCAGAACCGGAAAATAAATGAGAATATTCCGCCAGTTCATTCTCCAGTGAAAGCCATTTGTTCTTAAAGTCGTTTTCATGTGCGTTTGCAAAACTTTTAAACCGTTTATGTAAAAAATCCGGTCCGAGCCAGACATTATCAGAGGCGGCATCATCCGGACTTTTCCTGTAAAGAAGTTCTGTTATGGATTCGCAACTCGGTTTCAGATATTTTTTTTGACCGGTCTGGTGTCCGGTATCAAGCGTTACATAAAATTCGGATTCATTTATCCTATACAGTTCCTTAAGCATTTTTTGAGCGCCCTTTATTGTCCAGGGAATCTGATGCGGCGTATACATCTGCTCGATACAGACAGGTTTAACCATTTTTGAAGCCGCATATCTGCCCGCTTCACAAAGACTGGAATACAAATTTTTCTCCGCGGAAAGGTATGCCTCTTTATCCTGCAAAACCGATTGAGGAAAGGCATGACAGTAAAAGCCCAGGCCTGCCTGTATTCTTCCTGCGGCGTCAATCATGGGCTTAATCCATTCGTTTAACATCCGCTTCTGCACTGCACGATGAGTGTGGCCGAGACCCAGGGTGGAATATGTCCCATGGCCGGAGTAGAGGTTCACAACCTTGACCCCGTTAATTTTTTCAGCCTTCACGACTTCTTCAGTCCATTCCGCCATGTATTCCGGTCCGCAGTATAAAGGATCCGCCTCCGTATCCGCGCTTGCTTCTATATAATTTATACCGAGATCCTTTATCAGGGACATCCATTCTTTCGGCTGTGTCCATCTCTTTGACGCAAAACAGTTATCGATGGCAAGAAAAACATTGGGATATACAGTTTCTTTCATAATTACATTAATGCCTTACGAATACATTGTCCGGAATACTTTCAGGAGTTTCAAACCGGCCTTAAGACTCGGCGTCTCGACCAGTATTTTTATCGGTACCAGCTCGCCGGCTTGTAATACATTTTCAATTACTTTTTCCTGGGCCCCCGGCACGGGGCTCATTAACTCCGATATCGGATCGATGCATTTATAAAAATGTACTCCGGTGCCTTGTAATATTTTTGCCGCCTCATACGCATCGGTTGCAGGCCCGCATTCAAAAATACTCAAATTAGGTATGTCCCTGATATCTTCCAGAATATTCATTATATTTGCGCAGCT
>SPDA01000071.1 GCA_004525155.1 Spirochaetales bacterium | reverse complement strand
GGACATAATCAGGCTCGAGGAGAATTACCGCTCCACGCCCCCCATACTGTCCCTGGCTTCCGGGGTTGTAAGCAACAACAGGGGCCGCCTGGGTAAAACTCTCTGGACAGGCAAAACCGGAGGAATAAAACCCGTGCTTGTGTACCTCCGGGACCACAGGGAGGAAGCTGCCTTCTGAGCGGAACTTCTCGCAGGCGAAAACCGCGGAGGCACCGCCATTCTCTACCGGGTAAATGCCCAGTCCCGGGAGTTCGAGCACTGCTTCAGCAGAAATCACATACCCTACCGGCTTGTAGGGAGTGTCTCCTTCTACAGCAGGGAGGAGGTAAAGGACACCCTGGCCGCATTGAGCCTGCTCGTCAATCCGAGGGATGAAGTCGGCTTCCGGCGGATTATCAACAAGCCGGCGAGGGGCCTGGGAAACGCGGCCCTCGCGAAAATCATGTCCCGCCGTGTCGAAACAGGTCTCGATTTTATCGAAGCCCTTGCCCGTGCCATACCCTCCCTTTCGGGGTCGGCGAAAAAGGGCGCGTCCGTTTTTTCCGATGCCTTTTCCCATTGCGCGGAATTCATGAAAGAGGCGCCCGTCTTCAGTCTGGTGGAGGAGGTTATTTCGTCTTTCGGCCTGAAACAGTTTTATATGGAAGAGGACGCTGTATCCGGTACCGCGCGCATGAAAAACCTTGAAGAAGTGGTAACGGCCGCCTCCGATTACGGCAAGGGCCTTGAGGGCCTGCTCCAGTTTCTCGAGGATCTCGAACTTGACCGCTCCAGGATAGAAGGGCAGGAGGAGGGGACCGAAGACAGGGTAACCCTTATCACCCTGCACAACACCAAGGGGCTTGAATTCGACCGTGTCATCATAACGGGCATGGAAGAAGGCCTTTTCCCCAGTCTCCGGGGCAGCGAAAACGATGAAGATGATCTGGAGGAGGAGCGCAGGCTTTTCTATGTGGGCATTACCCGGGCCAGGGAGGAGCTCTACCTGACCACCTGCGGCATGCGGCAGATCTGGGGAAGGACCATGCCCGCCGCCCCTTCGCGCTTTCTGTCGGAATTCCCTAAAAACCTGGTAACCGAAAAGGCCACCTATTCGAGGACTGAGGAAGGCGGTTTTCCCCCGGGTATGGAAGTGGACCACCCTGAATACGGCAGAGGCCTTGTTGCTGGGCAGCGGGTGAGCGGAAGCCAGGTCATTATCACCGTCGCCTTCGAAGACGGCCGGGTATGCCAATTTATTCCCAAATATTCAAGCCTGCGGCCGGTCGGTTAACGGTGGGCTCCCCGATTTCCCCGCTTCTCGGCAAAATGCCTCTTCTGCACCGGGCCAGGGATTACCGCGTGTACGATGTCCAGGGAAAGCGGTACCTGGACATGTACCTGAACAACGGCCGTGCCTTTCTGGGGCACAAGCCTCCGCGGGTGATAACTGACCTTAAAAACAGCGTTTCCAAAGGCCTTCTTGCCGAATACCCCTCCCTGTACAGGCAGAAACTGGCAAAGGCGCTTCGGAAAATGGTTCCCGAATTTCCGCACCTGCGGCTTTTCCCTTCCTGGGACAAGGCCCTGCGGATTCTGAATATCCTTCCCGCGGATCCGGCCCTCGAAGAACCGGAAGAAGGTTCGGTTTCACTGTGGCGGCCTTTTTTACCTGCACCCCTGCAGTGCTCGCGCCTTGTACCCCTGCTTCCCTTTCCCGGTTCCTTTGCCCCCTGTGCCGTGATTTCAAAGGAAGAAGTCTTCCCGGGGGACGATGAGGAGGAAGCGGTTTCGCCCCTTCTGCTTTCCGCTCTTACCCGGTGCGTCTACGACCTGCTGGCCTTTGCAGGAAAATTCAGCACCGAACGCTGGGATGCCTTCTCCTGCCGTCTTTTCAGACGCAGGGGGCCCTATTTAACCGCCCTTTGCGGCCCGGGAGAGTACGGAGACCTCTTTAACCATATGCTCAGTAAAGGTATAATACTATCACCCCGGTATCCTGGTCCTTCCATTTTACCGGCGGAGTATTCTTCCGGGGAAATCAAGCCCCTGTTGCAATATTAAAATCCCGGGCGGGAATGGAGGATTTATGCAGCTTGGCGAACTCATACGCATTCTGGGCGAGGTCAGTTTAAGCGCCCTGGCGGCCTTCTTTGCCATTTTTCTATGGTCCCTGAGCAGGGATTCCGCCTGGATTTTCATAGTCCTGGGCGCTATTCTGAAGTTTGGGAACGTCATGTACTCGACCATGGAGCTTTTCGGCATTATTCCGGAAAATCTTTTTCCTCTGGCGGGCGAGTCCATCATAAATCTTGTACTCGTGAACATTCCCTACATCTTTTTAATTATAGGCTTCGCGATCATGATTTCCAGAAACCGGGTACGGGTTAAAACCCTGGAGCGGACTCTGTCCGGGCCGGAGGAAAAGAGAAAAATAGAGAAACGGGCCGGGAAAGCCCTTCCGGATAAAAAGAAAGAGAAAAAGGTGAAAAAAGATCGGAAGGCCCTCGAACCGCCGCCTCCGGAGCAGGTGAAAAAGGCGGAAGCCGCCCCTGAAAAAATCGTCCGGGATGCCGAAGCGCCGGAGGAGGAGGAAATCCTGGAAGAGGTGGAATCTCCGGAGGAAGCTGAGACCATCGGGGAAGCGGAAGTCGTGGAAGATGCGGAAGTGCTGGAGGAAATGGAACCTGCCGAAGAAAAGGAATCGGCGGAAGAGGCGCCTGAAACGGCATCTCCGCCGGCTGAAGCAGAAGCTGAGGAGGTTGAAGAGCTCGAGGAGGTCGAAGAATTGGACGAAGCGGAACCTTCCGGAGACAAGGAACTCTGAAAGGGCGAAACTCTCAACCGGCATCTTGACAAGAGTCCATTTTTTATTATTGTGTAACGGGTACTGATACTGTATTCACAGTTTCCTTAAACCATATGGAGGTTTGTATGATCGCTCTCGTAGTAGGGATTATTTTTATACTTTTCGCGCTTTTTGCCGGCCTGCCCCTGTCCTGGGGTCTTGACTGGTGGCCGTAAGTTCTGGTTGTGCTTAAGGGCGGGGTTCCGATTCTTGCCATTTTTATCGGCTTTATTGCGTTTTTCATTGGAATCGCCGACATAAAGGACAAGATTGCGGCCAAAAAAGAGGAAGCTGAAGAAGAAGACGAGGATGACGAGGAAAACGGGGAGAATGCGGACGCGGAATCCGGAAAACCCGATTCCAAATAGGAATAATCCGGCTATTGACATTAATTGTTTCCTGTGTAAATATATCTGACTGCATTTTATGCGCAGGGAAATAAAAAAAAAGGCAGTTTATCAATGAATACGATTTTTGTAAAACCCAAGGATGTAAAGCGCAAATGGTTTCTAATCGATGCGGATGGAAAAATCCTGGGCAGGACAGCGGTAAAGGCTGTAAATCTTGTCCGCGGCAAGCATAAGCCGGAATTTTCACCGCATTGGGAACTGGGCGATTACGTCATAATCATCAACGCTAAAAAGGCGGCCCTTACGGGCGGCAAAGAAAAAAAGAAGATCTACTACAGGCATTCCCGGTATCCGGGGGGGCTCACGGCGGAACTCTATTCCACGGTGATCAAGAGGAAACCGACCTATCCCATGGAGCAGGCCGCGAAGGGCATGCTTCCGAAGGGCCGGCTGGGAAGAAAACTGTTCAACAATATCAAGATTTATGCGGGGCCGGAACACCCCCATGCGGCGCAGCAGCCTGAGACACTTACGTAAATTAGGAGAAAAGGGTGGTAAAAAATCTGGCAATTTCAATCGGGCGCAGGCGGACAGCCATTGCCCGCGTATTTTTAAGAGACGGCAGCGGACAAATCACGGTAAATGACAAGCCGGTGCAGGAATATTTTGTGGATCCTGAATGTCTCTATATTGTAAAACAGCCCCTCATGGTTCTGGATGCGGAGGGTAAATTCGATATTCTCATCAATGTCAACGGCGGCGGCATACACGGACAGGCGGGCGCCTGCAGACACGGGCTCGCCAGGGCCCTGCAGGTGTATGATGCGTCCAATACCGCGCCCTTAAGGGCGAGCGGCTTCCTTACGAGGGATCCCCGGATGGTTGAGAGGAAGAAGTATGGTCAGCGGAAAGCCAGGAGAAAATTTCAGTTCTCCAAACGGTAGTTTCTCTGATCCGGCCATTGGCAATGCAATAATAGTTGAAATAAAATCAGCAAAGAACCATCGGAATACGGCGGAAGTCGCCCTGTCCGATGGTTTTTCTTTTTTATGCCCTGTCTCTCTTATCGAGGAAGAGGGGCTTTGCGAAGGCCTCCCTGTTACGGACAAGGGGCTTCGCGCGATCCTGCTGGAAGCTGATGTCCGCAGGGCCTCCGAAACTGCCTTGCGGCTCCTCGCGGCCTCCGAACACTCCTGCCGGCAGCTCGAAGGGAAACTCCTGCGCCGGGGCTTCCCGGCAGCCGCGGCCGGGGAAACGGTGCGCAGGCTTTCGGAGGAGGGTTCACTCAGCGACAGGCGTTACGCCGAGGAGTGGATTCGCGGCCGGCTCCTGCGTCGGCCGGAAGGCCCCGGCCTGCTTGTCGCGGGCCTGCGCAACCGGGGTATCGCCCGGGAGCTGGCGGAAGAAACCGTTGCCGCTTACGCGGGAGGGGAAAGGGAACGGGATGCAGCCCGGCGGCTTATCGAGAAGCAGCTGGTAAAACGTTCCCTGGCTGAAGAGGATCTCGTAAAACTGCTCAAGTCCCGGGGCTTTTCCTGGCAATGCATCAGGGCTGTGAGATCCGAATATCCCGCACCCTGACCCTACTGCGCCGCATATACCTCGTCCGAGTTCTGCCTGCCGAAACTGTACCTGCCTGTCGGCACAATGTGCCAGTCCTCTTTGCCGTCGGTGTCCCCGGAAAGGGAATTTCTGCAGACGGACCTGGTACTGGTGGAATCCTCCGGATTGACCGCGTCTTCCGGGGCGGCCAGATCTCCGGATGCGGTCCAGGCGCCGGTTTCCGCGAGCTCATCGGCCTTTTCCATGGTGTCGGCAGAACCGAAGCCGCGGTAATCCTCGTCCGAGGCGGAGGTCCTGTTGCTGTAAAGCACTGCGTCGATAATGGCGCCGTAAGGATTCGCGTAAACGGAAAGAACCCCGTTGTTGCCGGAAAGTCCTGTTCCCCCGTCAAGCCAGAAGTCCCAGGCTGAGGCGGATGCATCGAGCCCTCCGGATGAGTCCCTGACGGAAACCTCGTTCAGTTCCTCCGGCAGTCCCTGGGGCTTGCAGTGAAGGAGAATGTAGTCTCCCGGACTGACAATCAAACCGGGGAACACGAAGCGGTCCTCCCAGACAGTTTTGGTACCCTGGTAGAACGCGACGCCTGCCAGGTTTCCCCGGCTGAGGACGAAAAGTTCCACAAGGTCAGGGTGATTACCGCTGCCCTGGGTGGTGAATTCATTTATAAGCAGGGAGGGTATATCCGGGTTGAATCCGTAAAAACTGGTCAGGAAATCCATGCTGTTCCTCTTTTCGTCCCTCACCGAAGCTTCGAGGCTGTATTCCTGTCCCGGTGCCTGGCTGTCTGAGAAAGAAAGAACAATATCTGTCTCCTGACAGACGCTTTCCGAAAGGGCCAGGCCCGGTACGATGTCCATCGTTATAATTTCTGTGGATTTATCAAAGTGCAGGATGAGCGTCCCACTGTCCCTTGTTTCCACGCCCAAAAGCACGGGAGGATGTGTATCGGAAAGATTGAGTATCCTTGTGTCCGCCACGGGACCGCAGGCGCAGGTAATGGAAAACGCGACGGACAGCGGAAGAGCGGCAAACAGTTTTTTGCGATAAGGCATGCGCATGGTACCTCCTTGACCTGTACCCTAATACCGCTTTTTCCTTTCTGCTGCTTCAAAAAAGGGGTGGTATCATTGTAAAATTAATAGATTCTGTTACACTGGGCCGATATCCGGATAAATAAAGGAGACAATACATGCGGAATACCATGCAGTACAGGGATCTGGGAAAAAGCGGCCTCAAGGCTTCGGTAGTCGGCCTCGGCGCCTTCGCAATCGGCGGGTGGTTTTACGGCGGCAGTGATGAAAAAAAATCGATCGCCGCGATACATGCGAGTATCGATGCAGGGGTTAACCTTATCGATACGGCGCCCATCTACGGTTTCGGCCTTTCGGAGACAATCGTCGGCAAGGCGGTCAGGGGAAGAAGGAACAAGGTTCTTCTCGCTACCAAGACCGGCCTGGTCTGGGACAGTGAAGAAGGGGAATTCTTTACCCACGCGGATGATGCCTGGCCTACGGACAAACCCGCCAAGTACAAGGTATATAAAAACCTCAAACCCCATTCAATCATGAAGGAAGTGGAGACAAGCCTCAAGCGGCTCGATACCGATTATATCGATCTCTATCAGACCCACTGGCAGGATGCGACCACGCCTGTCGAGGTCACGATGGAGGCTCTGCTGAAATTGAAAGACCAGGGCAAAATACGGGCCATAGGGGTTTCCAATATCACGGTGGACCACCTGAAGCGTTATGGCCAAATCGCGTCGGCGCAGGAAAAGTTCAGCCTCCTCGACAGGGGTATCGAGAAGCAGGGCATTAACGGCTACTGTATGGAACATTCTTTAGCTATCCTGGGCTACTTTACCATGGAACAGGGGCTTTTGACGGGTACGATGCCTCCGGACAGGCAGTTTCCCGAAGGTGATAAAAGAAAAGGAAACCCGAAGTTTTCCAAAGAATTCATTACAAGGATTAACGGCATACTGGACGGGCTTAAACCCTATGCCGAAAAATACGGATGTTCCGTTGCCCAGCTCATCATGGCGGTGACCGCCTCGCAGCCCGGTATTACACATCTGCTCATCGGCGCCAGAGACGAGAAGCAGGCCGTCGAAAACGCAGCCGGGGGCGGTATAGTGCTTTCGGCGGAGGACCTTGCAGAGCTGAACAAAAAAACCGCCGTTCTGGAAGACACCGGTAAGGCTCTGTAAAAGGAGCCGTCAATATTACAAAAAATATAAAAATCTGCTACACTCTGACAATATTGAGTTAAACCAAGGAGACACCCATGGCTGACGATCCCCTGTTCAGTAAATACGGTAAAATATTCGATAGCGGCAAGCTTATTTTCGAGGAAAACGAGGAAGGTCTCTGCATGTACATCATTCAGGAGGGCTCGGTGCGCATTATGAAAACCTTCGACAACCGGGAATATACCCTGGCCGTCCTCGGTAAGGGTGATTTCTTCGGCGAAATGGCCATCGTAAGCAAGATTCGCCGCACAGCCACTGCCGTGGCCGCGGATACGGTAAAGGTCCTCGAGTTCGACAGGCAGGGTTTTATCGGCATGATCGAAAAAAACGCGAAAATAGCCCTCAATATTATCGACAAGCTTTCCAGGCGGCTCCTGCAGGCAAACCAGCAGATACTCCATCTAAAGAAAAAGGACGAATTGGGTCTGGTTGCCCTCAACCTCCATTTCGCCTTCCTCGAAGCGGGAATTTTCATGGGACATCTCGATCCGACAAAGACCACCAGGGAACTCTCCATTAATCTCGAAATACCCATGGAAAAGATCATGGATTATTTCAAGCAGTTCACCGCGGATGGCATTATCAGGATGCAGGAAAATAAAATCGTTCTAATGGATACGGCAAAACTCATAGCCCTGGCGGAGGGAGGCAAATGAACTTCACCAGGCATTTGAAAAACAGACTGATAAAAAAAGGATAAGACATGTGCGGAATAGTTGGATATTGCGGCCCGAGGGATGCGATGCCGGTTTTGCTGGAAGGCCTGAAGCGCCTCGAATACCGCGGCTACGACAGCGCCGGAATTTGTGTCGGCCATGACGGCGGCTTGAAGATTATAAAAAGAAAAGGAAAGATCAAGGATCTGCGGGATATAATGCCGCCCGATCTTCCGGGCAACTACGGCATAGGACACACGCGCTGGGCAACGCACGGCGAGGTGAACGACGTGAACGCGCATCCCCACACGGACAGCACGAACAGCCT
>SPDA01000557.1 GCA_004525155.1 Spirochaetales bacterium | reverse complement strand
TCATAATTGTAAATAAATATATGTTATATGGAATTAATTGGAATATTTTTAATCTGACTTTGATGCAATTTAAAAATATACATTGATTGGCACAATTCGATTAGCCTCCTTAAATTATTTTTGTTTTCCACCTTCCCCGCAGCGTGTGAATGGCAAGCAATACCGCACGGATAAAAAAATCGGAACACATGGCGACCCAGACTCCCGCGAGGCCCAAGCCCATCCGGATGCTTAAGAGCCATCCCAGGGGGAGGCGGACCAGGAACCTGCTCAGCATCATGTAGATCATGGGAAATTTCGTGTCGCCCGCACCGCGCAAGCCCCCGCCCAGGACCATGGTAGGCGCAAGGAAAAGGGCGAACAGGGCGTATACGCGCATGGGCAGGCGGGAGAGTACCTGCAATGCGTGGTCCGGGGAGAAAAGGCCCACCAGGGCCCTGGGAAACGCGAAATAACAGACGGAGATGACGGCCATGACCAGGGCACAGTAAAAAACCGAGTGCCACACGAGCCGGCCGGCGCGCTCCGGCCTTCCGGAGCCCAGGTTCTGCCCGGAGAGGGTCGCGGCGGCTATGGCGAAACCGAAACCCGGCATGAAGGAAAGAGAAGCAAGCCGCATGACTATATGAAAAGAAGCGACATGGGCACTTCCCAGGGGGTTTACCGCAATGGCCATGAGGATAAGCTGGCTTATGGACATGGTGAGCTGCTCTCCGCTGGCCGGCAGGCTGATTTTCACGATGCGGCCGAGATGGCTTAAGGAAAACACCGGCGGAAGGAGAGAGAGGCTGCTCCCGCGGCCGGGAGCGGGACCGCGGATGCGCATACCCCAGGGCCGTCTGCGGGACAGGGCGTAAAGAAGGATGGAGCCTGTGGTAAAACTGATGCCTGTCGCCAGGGCGGCGCCCCGGACACCGAGGGCGGGGAATCCGAACTTTCCGTAAATCATAATCCAGTCCAGGAGAATGTTGACGACATTGAGCAGCAGGCCGACGAGCATGGGCGTCCGCGTGTCCCCGCTTCCCCGGAAAGAGGCCTCCAGCGCGGAAAACAGAAACACTGAGGGCAGGAAGAGCAGGTAATGGGTCATGTAGTCACTGCCGTAGCCGTACAGGTCCGTGGGCATGTTGATTGCGGAAAAAAGGCTGCCGGTAAGGAGGATGGCCACAGGCGCGATAAGTATGCCGAGAATTCCCATGGTGGAGATACCTGTGCGGAAGAAAAGTCCCGCCTCCCCGGGCATCTTCGCCCCGGTCATTCTCGCTATGGAAGCGGTGAGTCCAACGGAAAATCCGTCGGCGATTGTGAGGATTGCCCAGGCAAGGGTGGTTACCAGGGCCACAGCACCCAGCTGCAGGGTTCCCAGGCGGCCTATGAATATGGAGTCCACGACCTGCACGAAGGTTTTGGAGATTTGGCCTACAATAACCGGAAGGGCAAGCCGGAAAATATGGCCCGAAGTGGTGAATTGAGACAGAACAGTTTTGTGATGATGCATTTTTCACGATGGTATCCTCTGGACGGAAGTTCCGCAAGGGGGTGGGGAATTTGACAATTATACACTCTATGGTATACTGTAGCCTGAACTTGAGACGCATCCCGGTGTATTCCATATCAGTTTGTTCTCGAGATACTTATCACTAAAAAAGAGGTGCTTCCGCTATGCCAGACCAATTGCAGCAGAGTGTTGATTTTAAACCGGCAGAAGAGATTCTTCAGAGTTTCGGTAATCTGAATCATGACAAGCTCATTCCCTTGTTGCAGAAAATACAGGAAGTCTACGGTTATCTTCCCGTTCCCGTGCTGTCCTGGATGAGTAAAAAAACAGGTATTCCCGAAAGCAGGATGCACGGTGTCATCACCTTCTACTCGCAGTTTTATACGGAGCCCCACGGCCGGCATACTATCCGCTGCTGCGAAGGAACGGCCTGCCATGTGAAGGGAAGCCCGCGCATCGCGGATCGCATAATTGAAGAATTGAACGTCAAACCGGGAGAAACGACAAAGGACATGCGGTTTACCTTTGAGACCGTCGCCTGTCTCGGCACCTGTTTTCTCGCTCCGGTGATGATGGTGAACAATGATTATTACGGCCAGCTCACTGCGGACAAAGTGGCGCCGATTCTGAAAAACTATACCTAAGGAAGCACTCATGTCATACCCCTCCCTGAAAAGCATCGAAGACTTGAAAAAGTTTCGCGAGAAAATTGAAAAGGAGCGTACTTTCAAGCGCAGGGTACTTATCTGCATGACCGGCTGCCGTGCCCTGGGCGCCGAAGCTGTGGGCAAGGCCTTCAGGCAGAAAATCGGCGCCGCGGGACTGTCCAAGGAAGTGGACATCGTCGATACGGGCTGTCACGGCCAGTGCTCACGGGCGCCTGTGGTTGTCATCGAACCGGAAAATTTCCTCTACGGCGGCGTGAAGCCGGAGGATGTGGACGATATTATCGAAACGACCCTTAAACAAGGCCTGCCGGTGGAAAGACTCTGCGCCAGGGACGGGGAAAAATCCCTGCCCACCATGGAGGAAGTCTCCTTTTACAGTCATCAGAAG
>SPDA01000128.1 GCA_004525155.1 Spirochaetales bacterium | reverse complement strand
GGGGCTTTCCTTGTCGAAATTTCTCGGGTGGTTGCAGATCTGCTTTAAACCGGTTATCAGTTTCAAGATCAGGGGAAAACGGTCCTGCCTGCCGGTGGACTCGATAAGCCGGACAGCCTCTGCGGTAACGCTTTCGTACAGCGCCGCCTGCTTTACGGAAAGTACGGCGTATTCGTCAATTGTTATTTTTTCCGGCAGGTCCGCGATGACCGTTTTATCGGTTTTAAGTCTGCGCAGGAGAAAGGGTGAAGTTATCCGCTTGAGCCGTTCCGCCCTGTCCCTGTCCCTTCCTATTTCGATCGGCACGCGGTAGGATTCGACGAAATACGTGAGAGATTTCAGATAGCCGGGTATAACATAATCGAAAATGCTCCATAATTCCGACAGGTTATTCTCTACGGGAGTGCCGGAAAGAGCCAGCCTCATCGGAACCTGCGCCTGTCTTACGGTTTTCGACTGCCTGGTATCAGGATTTTTTATGGTGTGGGCTTCATCCAGAACGAGAAGGTCGAAGGATCGGCCCAGGATTTTTTCATGATCCTTTACAAAGGTCTGATAGGAGGTTATGACCACGTCGGCGTTTTTTCTCAATGTCCGCCTGTTTCCCATGAAGACGCATACGGACAGGGAGGGAGCGAACCGGGCTATCTCCCTTTCCCAGTTGACGCAGAGCGACGCAGGCACTACCACGAGGCATCCGTTTCCAAGCCTGCCGTCCTCTTTCAGCGCCAGCATCAGGGCGATGGTCTGGATGGTCTTGCCAAGGCCCATGTCGTCCGCGATAACACAGCCGAACCCGTTCAAGAGGTTTGTATAGGCCCACAAAAAACCCCGAACCTGGTAAGGCCTTAAGTCCGCCTTAAGATCCCGGGGAAGATCACGGTCCTTGGTCTTGAACAGGTTGTCGAAAAGCGGAGCCGCCAGTCCGTCCAGAACCACACTGCCGGAAAAAACCTCCTGTATAAGATCGACTCCCTTCAGTTCAGGAGACTGAGAAATCCGGTTTATGATATAGGCGGCCTCTTCCGGCGAAATCCGGACATACTGGTCCCTGAAACGGACAAGTTTCGTCCCTGCCTTTACCAGCTTCCTGAACTCCCCCGGGTCAATCATTGTTTCTCCAACGCATATCTTCCATTCGAAATCGAGAATCGACTCCAGGTCCAGAAAGGTTGTAAGGTTTTCCATGCCTTTTTTCTTTGCCACCAGCACCGGTTTTGGAACGGCAAGTCTCTGGAGTTCCCTCGGCAAAACAATGCCGATACCAAGCCTCGTAAAGAGAGGCCCTGTCTCCGTTAAAAAATCAAAAAGGGAATCTTCGTCGAGGACCACGGACGCCTGTCTGCCCAGCACCCTCAGGGAGGGAAGAAATCCTGCCAGCATGGCGGGAAACTTAAGCACATCGGAACCCATCACCGCGGCCGCGTCCTTGAGAGGAAGATGCCTCCCTTTCCTGTCATGCACAAAAGCGGAAAGGGCCATTACGCCGTTTTCCTTCCGGTCCACCATCAGTTCGTATTTGTTCTGATCCTCGGACAGGTCAAAAACCGACAGCCACCTGTCTACAGCCGAAGGCAGGCTGCCGTGTCCGGGCCCGCCGGTCTGCTGCCGTAACCCCAGGAAAAACGCCAGGCAGAGAGGCTGAGTCCGGATGTTCCTGTTCTTCGGAAGAAACCCGAGGGCACGGACATAATCGGATAGAAAAATCATGGAAAGGGCCGCGAATGAAGAACGTCTATCCAGAAGTGCGGGCAGGGATTTTCCGCTTTTAAGGAATACGCATGCAGGCAGCAGGTCTTCAACCTGCCGGAATAATTCCTTGATGTCGTTTCCGAACCTGGCGGGCCTGTATAGTATCCTGTAGCTTTTTTTGTCCTGAAAAACATCCGGCACAAAGGCCTGGTTTTGCAGAACAAGGAAAAGTGCCCTGGAAAAATAAAAGAAAAATTTGTACGAGGGGGTTCCTTCGCCGCTCGAAAACCCGAGGAAACGGCGGCAGAAATGAAAAAGCCCGTCATCCTTTACCATATGACTGCCGCCGGCGGAAGCGGCCTTTACCCTGATGGAGGTGTTCTGCAAATCTTCCCGGATTTCCACACTGATTTCGGCGCGGGCCAGCACACGATGCTGCAGGTCGGCTAATTCCGAGGGTTCCGGCACGAATACCGCGCTGTAACGCTCAGCGGAAAACTTATAGAATTCAGACAGGACAGCTTTCATATCGTAGGGAGCGACAGGGGGCGAGGCAGGCAGCAGCCCCAGGATAAAGGGGCCGTAATTTTCGCAGTGCGGGAATTCGGGAGAAGCCTCGGAGGGGGTCCAGGGTTTCAGGCCCGGCCGGAGTTCGAAAGGAGGAGGGACCTGCTCATTCCCGGCAGAATCGAATTCCTCCTTGAGGTCCAGCCCTCGAAGCCTGAAAACGAAAAACGGGTCCCTGTCTATCTCCTGTGCAATGAGGTAGTACACAGCGGCCATATGCTTGCAGGGATCACCGTAATCGGGGCAGGAACAGGCACGCTTCATGTCCCCCCACTTTTCCGGAAGAAGCGCCACTCCCGCATCCTTCAGGAGGTCCATGAGATCCAGGGGCAGCTCGCCGGCCAGAATACTGCCGAAATACATGGGGTCTTTCCGTACCGCTCTGCAGATTTTACTTTTTTCTTCCCGTGTAAAAGTCCTGAAACCTATGATTATGTCATAATACGGGCGGTGGTTCCCTTTGACTCTTGCCCTGACCAGGGAATCTTCCAAGTTAAAATTCAGGAACCGTTCATTTTTCGCACAGCTCTGTCCCCTGCCGAGCCTTCCCTCATCCGCGAGTTTTTCCATGGCATCGAGAAAAAATCCTCCCCAGGGAGTCAATCCGTAGCGCTTCCGGACAATTTTCATAGGCGGATAGTAGCACGATACATGTAAAGAGACAAATAGCGGTGTTTACGGCCTCCTGCCGCGGCAGAAAAAGGTAATACTTTACTATATAGTAATAAAATTATATATTTAACAAGAGGTTAAGCATGAAAAAAATAACGATGGCAATTATTGTTTTGGCTTCCATCGGTATTTCGGCAATTGCCCAGGATGGAGGAAAAACGAAGATGAGCATATACGATTTTACACTGATCGATATAAACGGAAAAGACGTGAATTTGCATGATTTGCAGGGGAAGGTTGTCATGTTGGTCAATGTTGCCAGCAAATGCGGCTTCACGCCCCAGTATAAAGGTCTCGAAACGCTGTATGAAAAATATAAGGACCGCGGTTTCGTCATTCTCGGGTTTCCAGCCAACAATTTTTTAGGCCAGGAACCGGGAACTGACGCGCAGATACAGGAATTCTGTTCCCTCACCTACGGCGTCAGCTTTCCCATGTTCGGGAAGATCTCCGTCAGGGGAAGGGATATCCATCCTCTTTACAAGTACCTGACGGACAAAAAGGCGAACCCTGAATTCGGAGGCAACATCACCTGGAATTTCAACAAATTCCTCATCGGCAGAGACGGCTCCATCATCAACAGGTTCGCCTCCAAGGACGAGCCCTTAAGTCAAACGATAGTGCAGGCTGTAGAGGGGGCGCTGTAAACCCCGGATTTACTCCCTAGGTTTCTGCGGAACCCTGTACAGGGAATCGACACTGAATCCCTGGTCCCGGGCAATATCCTCCATTGCGGCATACAGACTGTCATCTATAACATGGGTTCTGGCGAGAAACCAGAGAAAATTTCTTGAATTGTTCCCGACAACGGCCCACCCGTAATGTTCCTGGTCAAGACCGATTACCAGGTAATCCGCTGCAAATAATCCGAAAAACCGGACCTTGAGCGCCGCCGGAACCCTCGGGTCCGGCACCCACGCCACAGCCTTCACTTCCGTATATTGGCCGTCCAGGCTGTTTTTGAAGCCGCTGTTTACTACCTGAATTTTTCCGTCATTCCGCAGGCTGTATTCAGCCGTCGCACCGAAAATATTCTTTTCAAACCCGCTTTGAAACCGGGCTATCTCGTACCAGCGTCCGAGATAGCGCTCTGCATTCAGCGACTCAACCAATTTAACCGGCCCCGTCCCCTCAGGCAAGGTTGAAGCGCAGCCTGCCGAAAGAAAAGACACCGCTATTATTGCTGCCGCGCAGCCAAAACAGGCAATTTTCGAAAAAGCATTTTTATTCATACTTGACTCCCTTATTTCCTTCAGAACAGGATCTTACCTTGTATGGTGAAAAATTCATACATTCCGGCCGGCAACCTTTCCATCCAGGATTTAAAGTCCCTGGTTGTTGTACAGGACTCCTTTTTCTGGTACCGTTGTCAGGTATCCATTTCCGGCAGTTTTATGAAAAAGTTTCCCGCATTAATGATTTTCCTGCTTACATTTGCTCCTTTTCTCCTCTCCGCCGAACCCTACCGGGGCCGTCTGCAGACGGAGACGGAACATTTTCTCTTCATTTATGAAGAGAAGGACACAGACGCGGTCCGGGAACTCGTTACTTTTGCGGAGAATGTATACACCCGGGTAACCGCCTATTTTGGTTATCATCCGGAGAGGGTATACGTCATCGTGAACGGCCGCACGGATGACGCCAACGGCTCCTACAGCCCCATGCCGAGCAGGCTTGAACTCTACATTTCTTCCCCTTCGGCTCCCCTCATGGGCACACGAACGGCCAACTGGCTCGAGATACTGTTCACACATGAATTCACCCACTGGGTGCACCTCACCTACGGTCCGGGATTTTACGGCAGCCTGGCGCGTGTCTTCGGCGAACTGTCCACCGCGCCTCTCGGCTTCCATATTCCGGGATGGATGACAGAAGGCATCGCCATCAACATCGAAACGATGTTTACCGAAGGCGGCCGCGGAAGAAATCCGTTTTTCGAAATCTACTACAAAGCTCCCGTTATGGAAGGAAACCTGTTTTCCCTCTGGCAGGCAGCCTACGGCAGCATTTATCCTCCCCGCGGACGGGTATGGGTGGCCGGTTACATGATAGTTCATTACATGATGGAAACATACGGAGAGAACGTGTTCGCGGAAATCAACCATGAATATGCGGAATTTCCGCTTTTCGGAGCCTGGTCGGCGATACATAAAATTACCGGTAAAAGGATGAAAGATATATTTGCTGACATGAAACTTTTCTACGAGGACAGGTTCGCCGCCTGCAGGGAGATACCCGACGGGAGGCGCATAACCCCTCCGGGCTACGGTAACTATTATCTTCCTCTTGCCGCGGATAAGGGGCTTATCGCCTACCGCAGCACTTTGAAAAGCCCCCCGGCCCTGGTGCTGCTGGATCCCGCGACCAATGGTGAAAATAAACTCCTCGACGTCTATCTTTTCGACGAGTATTCCTATACCGCGGACTCCGCCGGAAACACCGTCGTGTTCGCAGCCTCGGAAACCGATTACGCCTCTCCCGCGGGCAGGGACAGCATTTCCGATCTCTACCTTTTCGACACCGCCTCCGGCAGGGTCCGCAGGCTTACGAAAGGAGCCCACCTCCGGCACCCCGCCATGTCTCCGGACGGTTCCGCACTGGCTGCTGTTCAGATGACCGGTTCCTACAGCCGCCTTGTCCTCGTGGACCCGGAAAGCGGCGTCCTTTCGCCCCTGTACGAGCAGGATCAGGCCTCCATGTTCACCCCGGCTTTCTCCCCCGACGGAAACAGGCTGGCCTTCGTCATGAACCTGCGGGGCATGCAGGACATTTACCTGCTTCAGCCGGGACCGGGTGCCGGCGGACCGGAAACAGCCGGAGCGCGGCCGGTTACAGGTACCGATTACGCCGGAGACTACGTTCCCAGGTGGGCGGATAACGGAACAATCCTGTTCTGCTCGGACCGCTCCGGCAGCCTGGAACTCTACACGGTCAAGACCGGCGGTATGGAAGCAGGGGAGCAGGAGGAAGCCGTTCCGCTCCTTCAGGACCCGGTCGCTGCCATGGGCGGCATCATGTACGGAGGCGATATCATCTACAGCTCCTACACGTCACGGGGGTTCACCCTCAAAGCGAAACCTTTTTCCCGGGGCAGTACGGCTCCGGCCGGAAAACCACCTGCAGGCGGCAATGAAACACCGCCGCCGGTCCGTGCATGGAAAGATATTGAATCCGTAAAACGATACATCGATTTTCCGCGGCCCGTGCTGTGGGTGCCTGTTCCGGCTGTCACCTACGCCGGCAATCC
>SPDA01000529.1 GCA_004525155.1 Spirochaetales bacterium | reverse complement strand
CGATCGGTAAAGGTGCTGTCTGTTAAGTTTTGTTTTTTGAGCCAACCGGGCAATTCCGCCTTGCGCATCCGCCACCGTGCGAATCGCTATCAGAAATGCGTCTAGGTTGCCGTCGTTTTCATATTCTTCCAAGGAAACCCGCAGGTATTCATATGCCTCAGAATGATCTTTGACAAAATCCTGAACAAGTTCACGATACCTTCTCATTTTTCTCCTCTCCCCAGGTATGCTTTCCAATAAGTTTTAACTTTTTCTATATCCATTTTTTGCTATGCCTTTGTTCCTCCGGCAAGCAGCAAGAGACTTGTATTTGTTGGTTTTCCAAAATAAATTCGAAACCCCGGTCCATAATGAATCCGCAATTCGTAAATATTATCGCCGATAGATTTTGAATCTCCTAAATTACCCTGCTCGACTCTATCTAAACGGGAAAAGATTTTTGCACGGGTTGTTATATCACAAGTAATATCGCTTTTAAGCGACAAAAAGTCAATACCTATGATGATGAGAACAATATAATTTTTTTATAAGCCAGATCCAGCAACGACTCATGGAATTAGAAAACGTGAAAAAATCTTATGGTTCTCTAATTCGGATGCACCCGCCGGAAACGAACGACGAAAAAATTGAACTTTTTCTTGAACTGTTTGGATGCCGGACAGACGTTTTTCCAAAACTGTGGGAAAATAAAAACAAGGGAACAAAGGGATACTCGCCATCCTGCGAGAATGAGTGGGTTAAAAATGTTTGCAACAAGCCACAAATCAAATGTTCAGACTGTCAATACAGACATTTTACGGCCTTGGATAAAGATATTATCAAGAGTCATTTATTGGGAAAAATCACCATAGGAACCTATACCATCCGCTCCGATGATACCTGCGGAATCTGTCAAACTATATCGCATATCGTTTCACTCCTTGCGACATCTATGTTGACAGAGAGAGGATGTTTAGTACTTTCGTAAATACCGCGATATCAATTGGTATGCTGTCCTATTATATTATGGAAGTAAAAGATTTTGTTAACGTTGGGAAACCTGTACCTGGAACTGAGCTTAAAAAAATCAAACAAAACATTAAACTCGCACAGAAAAACGCGGTAAAGTGGGCAGCCGATCAGACGGAAATTTACAAGCATATCGGGTCTCTCTATCATGCTCTCGGTAAGAACAACCATGCCGTGGGCTGGTGGGAAAGGGCTGTTGCAAACGGAACAACTCTAGGCGCGCAGCTTGAGGCGGGAAAAGCCGAGGCTGAACTTAAGAGCTTGTCGTCCGGGGATTGATGCCTGCCAATATTTCTTCGGACAGTATCGTATGTAACGGAAGTCCTGTCATCTCCGGAACTAGGACGTTTGTACGGTCAGTCGTCGCCTATCATAAAAATGGATTAACCGCTGAAGAAATTGTCGCTAAATTGAATTATCTCACACTTTCCGAAGTTTTTGATTCTCTCGCGTTTTACTATGACAATAAGTCGTTAATAGACCAGGAAATTGAAGATGGCTGGACTCACATAAAATGCACTCCGGTAAAGCCGGGACGGTTCAACTTACATATTAAAATGGGTTTCCATTCTCTTCATTGCATCCCGGACTTTAACCATAAGGGCTTCGTTGGCTAGTGACGACTGTAATGAGAAACTTTCCTGGGAAATATATATTTCCGGGAATGATTCGATGTACCGCCTCATAATTGAAACGGAGATTTCTAGTTCCTCCTCGAGACGTAAAATAAAAGCTAGAGTCTCAGGAGTCCCGTACGGGAAAGTCTCCTCCGTATATCCAAAGAGCTTGAGAAGAAGTGCCCCCCGTCCCTCAATGATAGCCCTTGCTGCCCGAAGGTAAAACCGGTAGTCCGGATCAGCCGTAGGATTCAGAGAATAGTGAGAAAGCCACATGTTGTACTCATTATTTATGAGGGATGCCGCCAATATCAGAGGAAACTGCCCGTTGTCGATTATCCCCGTCGGCTTTAGTTCTGCAAAATATAGAAAATCTGTAGGGGTAAGAAAGGGTTTACCGAACAGTTTCAGTGATTCCATATTTTTCAGAACTGGATCTGAGATTTCAGAGAGGTGCACGGGTACGGGCAGGCCAGCTTTTTCTATGATCCGGGTAAACGTCGTAGTGCATGTGATGTAGTTGCTTTTGCCCTGAACTTCATCATTCAACGTCAGGTTGAAACAGTGAGGCAGTTCGAGGTATGCCAGGACAGCCTGGGAGAGGACAGATCTGTTTACGGAATCTTGATTCTTCCACCGCAGAATCTCTATAAACCCTGTATAGGAAGGCTGAACGAATGTAATAAGGGGGACGATTCTGGCACCCTTTTCATATGCTTCATAGATGACGGGAAAAAATTTTCCTTCATATTCAATCTCCAGGTACAGGGCGGAATGATATGAGTAGTTGGCTTCTGCTGTGAAATTCGTAAAGAGGCCGTCAGATTCATCTATCAGGTTGACAAGGAGAATATCCCCGGGCACAAAGGAAACTCCCCTGAGAAAAACATTTCCTTCCGCGTCCTGCGGATAATTATCCTTCATCAGTTCCTGCCGCGCAAGGATTCTGTCAGTGTCCCATCTGCTATCCCGGGCTGCAGGAATATCGGGAATGAAAGGCGGTCCATCAATGTGCAGCGATTTCATCAGATCCGGGAACCCCGGATT
>SPDA01000066.1 GCA_004525155.1 Spirochaetales bacterium | reverse complement strand
GGATTTATCGCTTCTCACAGAGGATGCTGAAGTCAAAGGATTTTACACAAAGGAAGCCCGGTGACGGCCGCGGAGAATACTTCCCGGAGGGGCTGCGCGCTCATTACCGGCGCTGGCGGCGGCATAGGGGCAGCCATGGCCGGGGAGCTTGCGCTGCGGGGATGGAGGCTGCTGCTGACCGATGTTCGGGAAAAACCCATGGCAGGGATTGCCGATGAAATCGCCGCTCGCTCCGGCGCCCGCCCAATCCTCCTGCCACAGGACCTGGCCGCTCCAGGGGGCGCGGCGGAACTTTGCGGAAAGATTGCCGCTGCGGGAGAGCCGGTGGATTTGCTCGTCAACTCCGCCGGCATCTATGCAAACCTGGAAGAGGAATTTTCAAACCCCTCGCTGGCGGTAAAACTCCTGTCGCTGCACGTTTGCGCCCTGACGGAACTGTGCCTCTTCTTCGGAAGCCGCATGGCGGAGCGCGGGGAGGGCTGGATACTCAATATCGCTTCCATCTCCTCCCTCTTCCACGACCCTTCCTCTTTAACATACGGGGCCAGCAAGAATTACGTGCGGTTCCTTTCGGAAAGTCTCCGGCTGGAGTTGAGGCGGCGCGGCGTCACCGTGTCCTGTCTCGTGCCCGGCGGTGTGGATACCCCTTTCTTTGCCAATAACAATGTTTTTATTCCGGCCATGGTAAGGAAGACGCTTCTTCCGCCGGAGCGCCTCGCTAAAACCGCCCTTGACCGGATGTTCAGGGGAAGGCGGCTCATCGTACCCGGCTGGTCAGGAAAGCTGCAGGCCCTCCTGTTTGCAGTGATCGTGCGGCCGGTGTTTTACGGGGCAGTGAAAAAGACCTACAATAGAATGAAACAGCCGGGAGAAGAGGAACGGTAAACAGGCGCCGGCTGTTTTTTAAGCCGCGGAAGGCATTTTAAAAAATTACGCGGATTGCCTTGCCCGGGGATACGTTATATACTTATAGCGCTCTATGAAACCTCCGTTGACCATTATCGATATTGCCCGCATGGCAAACGTTTCACCCTCTGCCGTTTCGATCGCCCTTAACGGAAGGAAGGGCATAAGTGAGCCTACGAGAAGCCGGATACTTAAGATTATTGAGGATGTCAAGTATATTCCCAATCAGCAGGCGAGACGGCTGCTGCTTAAATACACGAACAATATCGGCATACTGCACGAGGAGCACCGCTCGCCTCTCGATCACCTCTTTCATGTTGAGATAACCGGCGCAATCCTCAACAATTGCGATGATTACGGCTATAACGCGGTTTTCACCAGTATCAAAACCGGAAAACAGCCGGCCATCCCCGAGATGATAAAAAACCGGGATGTTGACGGCATCATCATAATCGGCGAACTCCCCCTTACAATAATCGGCGAAATACGGAAGTTCGGCCTCCCCATTGTCCTTGTCGACGAACATTTCCGCATCAAGGACCTCCCGGCAGTGGAACCTGATTATGCGGATGGGGCCGAAAAGGCGGCCTCATACCTTCTTCAGTGCGGGCATGAACGTATCGCTTATATCGGCGAGAGTAAATACAGGAGATACGGCAGCCAGACGCTTGCCGGTTTCCGCCTGGCCATGAAAAAAGCGGGAAAGCCGGTTCCGGACGGTTACATTCAGCTCGGCGCCGGCGACTCGAATGCCGATACAGGGTATACCTGCATGACTGCGATACTCGGCCTTAAGTCTAAACCGACGGCGGTGTTCTGCGCGGCCGATATCTATGCGGTCGGCGCCATGCGCTCCGTTAAGGACATGGGACTTTCCATTCCGGAGGATGTATCCATAATCGGCATGGACGATATTCTTTTAAGCGAATATGTGGAGCCTCCCCTCACCACCGTTAAATTCAACAAAAGAGAAATGGGCACGGCGGCACTCAAAACGCTTACCGGCCTTATAAAGGGAGAATTGAGCGGGGCGGAAAAATTATCTTTCAAAGGGACAATAGTGCCCAGGCGGACAGTGAAAAAATTAGGAGCGTAAACCATGGCGGTTTTTGCTTGACAAATCCTGAAAACCGCTCCTATAATAACTAAAAGGTTTTAGTTCCAGGAGGAAGAATATGACAGAACAGCTGGCCATTAACGGCGGACCGAAAGCAAAGACAACCCCCAACCCGGCGATGTATCCCGGCGGGCTCGAGATAGGCGAGGAAGAAAGAAAACAGCTCATGGAAGTAATCGACAGGAAATACCTATTCCGGTATTACGGGCCGGAAAAACATCCGTCCAAGGTGCGGGAGTTCGAGGTAAAATTCAGGGAAAAGGTCGGTTCAAAGTACGCGCTTGCAACCACCAGCTGCACGGGGGCGCTTATTTCCGCCCTGGTTGCCTGCGGTGTCGGACCGGGGCACGAGGTTATTGTTTCGGGGTATACCTTTTTCGCGTCCTGTGCCGCCATCGTAGGAGCGAAGGCGATACCCGTCATCGCCGAAGTGGACGAGACCCTGACCATGGATCCTGCTGATGTGGAGAAAAAAATAACGAAGTGCACGAAAGCACTTGTTATTGTTCACATGCGCGGCGTGCCGGCGGATATGGACAGGCTTATGGCAATCGCGAAAAAACACAACCTCATGGTCATCGAGGATGTGGCCCAGGCCATGGGCGGAACGTATAAGGGAAAGTACCTGGGGACCATCGGCCACTGCGGCTGTTATTCTTTTCAGTATCACAAGATAATAACCGCCGGCGAAGGCGGCATGCTGGTGACGAACGACAGCAAACTCTACGACCGGGCAATGGGCTACCACGATACCGCGGCATGCTGGCGGCCGGACAGGTTTGCGGAAGAACGGTATGAAGGGGAACTGTTCTGCGGAACAAATTACCGGATGAGCGAACTGACCGGCGCGGTGATGCTCGCTCAGTTCGGCAAGCTCGACAGGCTCTTAAGTCTTATGCGCAGGAATCAGAAAAAAATTATCGGGGGAATCAAAAACACGAAAGGCATAAAAATCAGACCTGTGTATGATCCCGAGGGAGATGTGGCCGTATGCCTCATGTTCTACCTGGATAAAAAAGATAAGGTACAGCGTTTTGCGGAAGCCCTTCAGGCGGAAGGAGTCGCCGCCTCCGGTGTGTTCAACGCGGGAATCCCCGACTGGCATATATATGCCCACTGGAAACATGTTATAGAAAAGAAAGCCCCGACACAAGAAGGCTGTCCCTGGACCTGCCCCTACCATACCTGTGACGATGTAGAGTATTCGGCGGACATGAACCCGAATACCCTGGAATATCTTTCCCGTGTAATTCACCTCGATATCCCCGCTCAGTATACGGAAGAAGACTGCGACATGATTGTCAAAGCCATTAACAAAGTAGCCGCGGTGCTGGCATAAGGAGACATGTGATGGCAAAATTAAGTGTTTGCATAGAATCGGTGTTCGGCGATGTGCCCTATAAAAAACGGATTGAAACCATTGCCAGGCTGGGGTTTAAATATTACGAGTTCTGGTTCCATAACAAGGGGTTTACCGGTTCCGCGCTGACCGATGAAAAAAAAGATTTCAACATGATCGCGGAAATGAACGAAAAACTCGGTCTTACGACTGTAGGCTTCGTACACTGTCACGCCGACGGCGGAATCCAGGCATCGCTCCTCAATAAATCCCATCGGAACAAAATAGTAGACAGCCTGGGGGAGATAATTCCCCTTGCAAAAAAAATAAAATGTAAGAACCTTATAAGCGGCGGCGGCAACATCGATCCGGCAATATCCGACAAAAAGGCGGAAGAAAACATCGTCGGAAACCTCAAAGCGATTATGCCGGAAATGGAAAAGAATGGTATTACCGTTTTATTGGAACCATGGAATACTAAGGTCGATCATCCGCAGAACTGGTTGTGGGACCCGGCGCTTGCGGTTCGCATATTGAAGGCGGTGGGTTCCGAAAACGTGAAGATGCTTTATGACATGTATCACATGCAGATAATGACGGGGAACATAAGCGCCTTCATAACCGAAAACGTAAAGTATATCGGGCACTTCCACATTGCGGGCGTCCCGGGAAGGCACGAGCCGCTTGAAGGGAACGAAGTCAATTATCCCTTTATTATCAAACAGGCGCAAAAGGCGGGTTACAAAGGCGCGTTTGGTCTGGAATACTGGCCTACGACTGACGTTAAGATATCTCTCAAGCGCTGCCTTGATCATTTTAAAGGCTGAAAATGGCGATCCGATTCGACATTCCCTTAAGCGAGATCGAACGGCGAAAAGAAAATATTAGAAGGGTATGGAATTATCAGGAGGTCGATCATATTCCAGTATGTTTCGACTTTTCCTATAACCCCTGGAGGTACACGATTCGGGATTCCCTGACGAGCAAGGAAAAACAGCTAAAGCAGCGGTTATATAATATTGAAAAGGGGCTTAAGGAAATGCCGGACGATTACATCCCCGGCATGTTTATTAATATAGGCTGCGTCGGTGTGGACATTGCCTTCGGTGGGCAGATCCATTGGGCCGATAATCCCGAACAGACACCCTACATCAGGGGACCGGTTCTGAAAAATGCTGAGGATATATTCGCGCTGAAAAAACCGGATATAAGAAAAGACGGATTGTTTCCTGTTTTTCTCGAATGGCTTGAGTATTTTGTCCGCGAGACAGAGGGAAAGATCCCCGTATCCGGGCTGGACAATAACGGCATTACCGGTGTTGCTCATGATCTTCTCGGCGCGGAAAGGTTTTACCTGATGCTGCTCGACGAGCCGGAAGCAATGGACCACCTGTTGACCATGATAAGCGATACCATAATCGAGTTTATCGATGAATGTGCCGGTATAGCGGGCGGGCTTGACAACATGACCTCCGTGGACTGGTTCTACTTCTGGCAGCCGGAAGGGAAAAAAGGCCATGTCTCTTCAGACCCGAACGCGAATTATGGAAAGGATCTGTTTTATCGTTTCGATGTACCGTATAATAATAAAGTAATGGAGAAATATGGCCCCGGACTTCTGCATAACTGCGGACCGAACCCTTGCGGCCCTTACTACTTGGATCACTCTCCCGCCTTGTCCGGAGTGAATCTTTCCTATCGTTATTCAAAAGATGATTTTCCCGCCTTAAAAAAAACCTATAGAGGCAGGGGGGTCATTTATATCATCTTCGATAATGAATCACCGGAAGAGGCGCTTGCCGGTTACAACTCGACTATGGAAATACTCGCGCCGGATGTCATCGCCCTTCCAATTGTGTTTATTGCGGAAGAAACGGAAGACATCCTCCGGTTGTATGAGCGGTTTGCAGCGGTTGGTAAGGAATACGCGCGGAGGGTATGGAAAGCGGCGAGTTAAGTGTTAAAAAGTTTCTCTCACGAGAAACTTAAAAATTTTTCCAGGAGGAGTGGTTATGAACCTAAAGAAAGGATTGTTAGGTGTTCTCATTCTTTTTTTGATCCTGACCGGTGTCTTTGCCGGCGGACAGAAGGAGAAAGGAACCGCCGCGGCGCCGGCAGCCAAGAAGCTTGTCGTCTGGTACTGGGGAGAACAGGAAGCCCCGGGCGCCCAGAAGTGGCTGGAAGAAACGGCGAAGATGTATTCCGAAAAAAATCCGGGCATCACTTTCGAACTGGTGCTTCAATCGACCGACAACCTGGTGCCGGCTTTTAAAACAGCCGCATCCGCAAAACAGGGACCGGATATCCAGTACTTCTGGGGCGGGGTATGGACGCTTGAAGACGCCTGGGCCGGGTCTCTCGCACCTATCAGTGATTTTATCCCCCAGTCGGAGTACTCGCATTACATCAGCAACGTGGAAAGGGAATCCGGGGGCAAGCTGTGGGGCATGGGCTGGTATCTGTCCGGCAACTCCATGGCCTACAGGAAGGATCTGTTCAAGAAAGCAGGCCTCGACCCGGAAGGCGACTACGTCCAGTGGGACAAATTTTTAGCCGCCTGCGAAAAACTTAAAGCTGCGGGTATTACGCCCATAGCCGGCGGATTGAAGGACGGCTGGTTCGGCGGCTGGATTTGGCAGCTTCTCGGCAAACAGGGCCTCGATTCCGCCGAAGACTTTAAAAAAGCCTCTGTCGGTCAGTATAAATTCACCGATCCGAGATTCGCCGAATGGTGGTCGCGGCTGAACGAATTGATTCAGAAAGGTTACTGGAACTCCGATATCAACTCCCTTGACTATCAGCAGGGACAGGACCTTTTTGTAAAGGGCGAAGCGGCCATGATTTTCGGCAACGATACCTTTTATCCCGGTTGGATGGATACCGTGGGCAGCGATAATTTCGGTGTCATGATGGTTCCGGTGTGGGGTAAAGGCAAAATGGCCAGCGCCTATACCGTGACGGCCCAGGGATTGGGCATAACCTCCTGGTCGAAATACAAACAGGAAGCTGCGGATTTCCTCATGTACATGCATACCGCCGATCGTCTTGCGGCATGGTGGAACTATACCGGCGTATTCCCTGCGGATGACAGATTCGACGCGTCGAAAGTTACCTCCCCCCAGATGAAAAAGGTTTTCACCTGGATAAAGGAAAGTCCTGCGCCGAACCTCGAAAACTTTGTTCCCTCAATGCTGGATGACCAGGCGCATTTCGTGGGATGCCAGCAGCTGTTCGCCGGCGAATTGACGCCTGCCCAGTGCGCGGAACTCCAGGAAACCGTTATACAGAAATGGAGAAAGGAAAATCCCGAAGCAGTCGATGATTTCACGAAATGGATAAAGTAGGACTTTAATTTTTCGGCAGGCCGGCGCGTTCAAACTGGGAAAGTACGAGCGCGCCGGCCTCAGTATAAAAGGAATTATAAAAACCCATGCGTGGTAAACTCAAACCCTATGTCTATCTCGCTCCGTCAATGCTTGTCATTGCCCTCGTGTTTTTCTTCCCGGTGGTGCAGATTTTCAGGTATTCGTCCCTGCGCATGGGTTCGAGGGGCAATGTTTTTATAGGTTTCGGGAACTACGTTTCCCTTTTTCAGGATGAAGTGTTCAGGAAAGCCGTGACCAATAATTTTATTCTGTTAATTTCCGTGCCTGTCATGGTTGTCCTGGCCCTTCTTTTTTCAGTCCTCCTTTTCGAACGGCTTAAGGGATGGAGGGTATACAGGACCATTTTCTACATGCCCTATCTTCTCGCCATCCCTGTGGTCGGGATAGTGTTCAGTTATATTTTCCAATTGAACGGTATCCTGAACCAGATTCTGGAGGTCCTCCATCTCGATTTTATGAAGGCGGACTGGCTCGGCAGCCCGAGGTATGCCCTGTGGACGGTCATGTTCGTTGTTATTTGGAAAGAGTTCGGGTTCGGCGTCGTTCTTTTTCTTGCGAGGCTGATGTCCGTGGACGAACAGATGTACGAGGCTGCCGAACTCGAAGGGGCAAGCTGGGGCCAGGTCCTCATCCGGATTACGATTCCTCAGTTGGCGCTTGTCATCGAATTTTTTGTTATCATCATGATCATCACCATGTTGTCCTGGGTGTTCAACTACGTTTATGTCATGACTTCGGGGGGGCCCGGCGGGAGCACCATGGTATCGGAGCTCTATATATATTTGACAGCTTTCAGGTATAACCAGATGGGGAAGGCCTCGGCCGCTGCAATCATACTGTTATTTATAACTGTTATTCTCATAATTATCCGCGGAAGGGTATCTTCACGGCTGGAGGTGGAGACATGATAGTCGGAACGCGTAACCTTAAGCGTATCCGGTGGAGTAACAGCTGGAAGACCGTTCTGCTGCTTCTTTTCTCCCTGGTCTGCGCTTTTCCCGTTTATTACCTTTTTGTAACCGCCTTCAAATCCCAGCCGGAATACCTCGTCAACCGGTTTTCAATACCTTTAAGGCCCATCCTCGATAATTTTCTAAAGGCTTTGCGTGGTGTTGATTTTCCACGGTGGTTTTTAAACAGTATCGTGCTGACGGGCGGGACTGTCGTCTTCAATACCCTTATCGCTTCGATGGCGGCATTCGCTTTCGCGAAAATGGAATTCAGGAACAAAAAAATAATCTTCAATGTAATACTCGCCCTCATGGTCGTTCCGCCTGTGGTAATGGTGGTGCCCCTGTTCAAACTGATGATACAGATGGGACTGCTCAATACCTACGCCAGCGTCATTTTGATATATACAGGCCTGACGCTGCCTTTTTCCATCTACATGCTCACCAATTTTTTTAAAACCATACCGAACGATATCATCTATTCAGCGCGCATTGACGGCTGTGCGGACAGAAGAATATTGCGGCAAATTATTATACCCCTTGCGGGTCC
>SPDA01000280.1 GCA_004525155.1 Spirochaetales bacterium | reverse complement strand
CTGTCATTCTTTAGCACGGAACCATACGCTATCATAACGAAACCTTCCTGAAGATTAATGATTCCTGATCCAGTTTGAGCCCTGTCCCCGGTTACCAGCAGCTGTTTGTTGTACATAAAATAATTGTCAAGACTTTCAGCACTGAATAGTTCTGAACCGAATTTTTATCTATACATAGTTGAAACTATGATGAGCAGGGAAAGCAGCTCTATACCTATCATGCGAAATATTCTCTTTGATTAAGTCATCGTCTATACTTTCCCGGGCCTACCCGGAAGATTTTTCATCCCTCTCCCCTCACCTTGACCGGTATGCCGGCGCTTCGGATAATATCCGCCATTTCCGCAGTCTCCTGCGCGCTGTAGGGCAGGGTCTCCGACAGGATTGGATCGAGAGTTTTCTTCGGATCAAAAGGAGCGAGCACCCAGAGCCGGGCGCCCGCCAGCAGCCTGCAGAGCTCCCGGATATCATCCGCGTCCACAAAGCCGGGAACCAGTGTGGTGCGGAACTCGTAATCGGTACCGTGACCGGCGGGGCTCCCCGCCGCCAGGATGCGTTCGATTGAAGCGGCTACCGCCCGGGGCGTGTCCGCAGACGCTCCGGCGCCGCCCAGCAGGGTGTATTTAGAAGGCCGGGTTTTTACGTCCATGGCGATGTAATCCAGACTGTCAAAAGCGAGCCTGTCCGGAAAAGTCCCGTTTGTATCGAGCTTTACCTTGAGGCCGAGGCTTTTTATGTAGTCAGCAAGATCGTAGATTTCTTCATGCAGGAGGGGTTCGCCGCCGGTCAAACACACACCCCCCAGAAGATGTTTCCGCTTTTCCAGAAAGCGTTTCACCTCCCCTACGGGAAGCAGAGTTTCAGGGTACGGCGGCGAAAGAAGCTCCGGGTTGTGGCAGAAACCGCAGCGAAGATTGCATCCGGGGGTGAATACCGTTGCCGCCACTTCTCCGGGAAAATCAACCAGGGTTGTCTTTATGAGCCCGACCTTATCGAGGGCCATAACCTTACACTGGAGCCGGTTCCCGCTTAATTCCTGCAAACCGGGCAATCTCTTTAAGACTCTGGACGTTATGAGCCCGGTAAATTTCCCTGTTTAAGACGTCGAAAAAAATGACCGTGGGCGACGCCAGCACCTGGTATTCCGCTGCCAGGGCAAGACCCTCCGGTTCGTCAACATTCAGCTGCCTTCCTTTTATGGGCAGACTGACGATGTAATTCTTTACAGGCTGACAGTTAGGACAGGTGGTCCGGTAAAAGTAAAAATAATAATCGATACCGGCTTCCGCAGCAAGCGAATAGTCAGCCGCCGCGTCGTCCGGCGCTTCGGCCCGCTGTGTGCCGGGGATCGGAAGGCCTTCATCCGGAATCCTTCCAGCCGGAACCTGTGCCGCATGAAAAAGCTTTCTGAATCTGTATTCTTCCCTTTTACCCTTGTTCCAGTTATTCACCGAGCGGTAATAACCGACAATTCTCGTATACACTTCAGTGGGCGTACCTTCCACCTGAGAAAGCTCCTGCTTTAGTGTTTCCAGTTCCGCTTCAACCTGTTCCTGTGTTCTCATGTATCCCTCCCGTTATGCTGAACACTGCCCCGATTCCTGCAGGGCCTTTTTTTCCTTGAGCAATACCTCTATCCGGGTTCTTATCTCCCGTTCCCTGTCTTCCTTACACTTCGGACAGGTAAAATGCTCCCCGGCAAGATACCCGTGCACAGGGCACACTGAAAAAGTCGGGGTTATGGTAAAATACGGCAGCCGGTAATTGTATGCGACGGCACGCACCAGATTTCGGCACGCCTGCCAGTCCTCCACGGCTTCGCCGAGGAACACGTGAAATACAGTACCTCCCGTGTACCTGGCCTGGATCTCGTCCTGCATATCGAGGGCCTGGAAAATATCGTCCGTAAAGCCCACGGGCAGCTGGGTGGAGTTTGTGTAATAAGGGTCCTTCTCGCCGGCGGTTACAATATCCGGATAGTGTTCCTTGTCATGCTTGGCAAGCCTATAGCTGGTGCTTTCCGCCGGCGTGGCCTCCAGGTTGTAAAGGTCCCCTGTGGATTCCTGGAGTTCCACAAGATGGCTGCGCATAAAATCGAGAATCTCCAGCGCGAATTCCCGGCCTTCGTCCGTGGTAATATCCCTGTTAATGAAATTGAGCAGGCATTCGTTCATGCCGACTATGCCGATGGTGGAAAAGTGACTGTTGAAATTATGGAGGTACCGCCGGGTATACGGAAAAAGTCCGTTTTCCACGAGCCGGCTTATCACCTTCCGTTTAATGACAAGCGATTTACCCGCCAGATCCATAAGGTCTTTAAGCCTGTTGAAAAATTCCGCCTTCGATTTCGCCAGATAGCCGATTCTGGGCAGGTTGATCGTGACCACCCCTATCGATCCGGTAAGCTCGTCCGAGCCGAAGAGCCCGCCGCCCCGCTTTCTGAGTTCGCGCTTGTCCAGCTGGAGCCTGCAGCACATGGAGCGCACATCCCCGGGCTTAAGATCGCTGTTGATAAAATTCTGAAAATAAGGGGTACCGTATTTAGCTGTCATTTCGAAAAGGATTCTGGCATTGGGCGAATCCCAGTCGAAGCCGGGAGTAATGTTGTAGGTAGGTATGGGATACTGGAATCCCCTGCCGTTGGCGTCTCCCTCCAGCATCAGTTCTATAAACGCCTTGTTGATGACGTCCATCTCCTTCTGACAGTCGCCGAAGGTAAAAGGCTGTTCCTTTCCGCCGATTACTACGGTCATGTTTTTAAGGTCCTCGGGAGGCGTCCAGTCCAGGGTGATGTTGGTAAAAGGCGCCTGGCTCCCCCACCTGGAGGGCGTGTTCACGCCGAAAACGAAACTCTGGATGCACTGCTTCACTTCCTTGAAGGAAAGGTTGTCAATCCGCACAAAAGGGGCCAGGTACGTATCGAAGCTTGACAGGGCCTGGGCGCCGGCCCACTCGTTCTGCATAATCCCCAGGAAATTCACGACCTGCTGAATCAGGGTGTTTAAATGCCGTGCCGGCGTCGATGTAATCTTGTCCGGCACGCCCCCCAGTCCTTCCTGAATCAGCTGTCGCAAACTCCACCCGGCGCAGTATCCGCTGAACATGGACAGATCGTGCAGGTGAAAGTCCGCGTTGATGTGGGCCTGGGCTATTTCCTCGGGGTAAATGTTTTTAAGCCAGTAATTCGCGGTTATGGTTCCGGAATTATGGAGAATGAGGCCGCCCAGGGAAAAGTTGACGTTCGCGTTTTCGTGCACGCGCCAGTCCGTGCGGGCAAGGTACCCGTCCATGGTGGAATTGATGTCCAGCATGAGTTTTTTGGTGTCCCTCATTATCTCATGCCTTGCCCTGTAGATGATGTAGGACTTCGCGATATCGGCTTCCCCGGATTCGATAAGTACAGACTCCACGATGTCCTGTATCTCTTCGATGGCGGGTGCTGAATTCCGGTGGCGTCCGGCCACGAATCGTTTAAGCTTCTCTTCGGCGGCGGCGGTAAGCCGTTCCGTCAGTTCCAGGTTCTCCCGGCTCCTTACTGCCAGTACCGCCCTGCTGATGGCGGAGGCAATCTTGAAACGGTCGTACTTTTCCAGTCTCCCGTCCCTCTTTATGACCTGCCGGACAACCTTGTTCTCCGAAGCCGTTTCCCGCCCTCCGAGAAGCTCCTCCCAGTAATTGATGCTGGCCCTGTCGCTCAAAGTCCCCTCCCTTCGCCGTTCTGTCCGCCGATTTCCCGAATCTCACTGATAAATTCGTCGACATTGTCGAACATCCTGTAGACTGACGCGAACCGCACATAAGCGACCCGGTCAATAGCGAACAGTCTTTTCAGTACAATTTCACCAAGGTCCGAAGAAGAAATTTCATGGTTCATCCTGCCGTGCAGTACGGCTTCTTCTTCAATATCGTGAAGCATGTCATCAATTACCTGAACGGATATAGGGCGCTTTTCCATCGAGATGCGGATACCCCTTTCCAGCTTTGCAAGATCGAAGGGCTCCCTCCGGCCGTCGCGCTTAACCACCATGAGCTTCTTTTCATCGACTCTTTCATAGGAGGTAAACCGGTAGCCGCAACCCAGACATTCTCTCCGCCTTCGTATCTCTGTTCCGCTGGCGTTCTGCCGCGATTCAACCACTTTGTCCTCATGACTGCCGCACAAAGGACACTTCACTTGATTTCCTTCACTCGAACACTCCCTATATATGGGGTGTCCTTGCAGTATACTACACTATATCTTGTGTTACAATAGAAATTATCGGCAATATGAAGTTTTTTTTAACAATCCACGAGGAATATAAACATTTGATAGGCCGAATCCGGCTAATTTTCCAGAAAAAAAGCGTGAATTTCTTCCCACCGG
>SPDA01000492.1 GCA_004525155.1 Spirochaetales bacterium | reverse complement strand
CCGGCGGCAAGATCGCCGGCGGCAAGATCGCCGTTATCGGCGCCGGTCCAGCAGGTCTCTCCTGCGCCTGCGAGCTTCGGCTTTCAGGCTATACAGTCGAAATTTTTGAGGCGGAAACAGTCCCTTCCGGCCTGACGCTGTTCGGCATCGCCCCCTACAAGATCCGCAACCAGGAAGTGCTGGACGAAGTCCGTTACCTGGAAGATCAGTTCGGATTCACCATTCATTACAGCAGGCTTATCAGCAGGGAAGAGGAACTGAAAAAGCTGGAAAAGGAGTACGACGCAATCTTTTTAGGCATCGGTCTGGGGAATACAATCGGTACCAGCCTGCCGGGGGAGGACCTGCCCGGCTGCGTAGGTGCCACGGAATTCATCCGGGATCTCAAGGTAACGCACCAGGGAGTGGAAATCGGGAAAAAGGTGATTGTTTTAGGCGGCGGCAATACCGCCATGGACGCGGCTTCCGAGGCGGCGAGGCTGGGGGCAGCGGAAATCATACTGGCTTACCGCCGGTCGCGGCAGGAGAAGCCTGCTTACGATTTTGAATACATGCTCGCCAGGGGGGCGGGCGTTCGCGGGCTGTTCAATGTCGCGCCGGTGGCGATACGCGGCAGCAGGGCCGTGGAGGGGGTGCGGTTTATCAGAACGAAAACCGCAGGCGGCAGGATCGAGGTCATCGAAGGAAGCGAGTTCGACGTGCCCTGTGATATGGTGATTCGGGCTACGGGTCAGGAAAAAAAGACATCGCTGCTGAAACTGATCAAGGGATTATCCTTTGACAGGAAGGGATGCATAGTCACGGACCCCGCGACTTTTCAGACCGGCAACAGGCGTTTTTTCGCAGGAGGGGACGCTGTAAACGGCGGCGCCGAAGTGGTTAACGCGGCAGCGGAAGGCAAGGCGGCTGCCCGGGGCATTCACGCGTATATTTCGGGAAAGGAGGCATAACATGCCGGATTTGAAAGTAAACTTCGCGGGGATAGAGTCCCCCAATCCGCTGTGGCTGGCATCCGCGCCGCCCACCAACTGCGGCTACCAGGTTATGCGCGCCTTTGACGCGGGCTGGGGCGGGGTGGTGTGGAAAACACTTGCAGTGCCCGTCATCAATGTGTCCAGCAGGTACGGGGCCGTCAATTACAGGGATACGAGGATGGCCGGTTTCAACAACATCGAACTTGTCTCGGACAGGCCCGTTTCCGACAACCTCAGGGAAATCGAGCAGGTCAAGAAATATTTTCCGAAGCACGCCATTATCGCCTCCATGATGTTCGGGCCCAGGGAGGAGTGGCACCAGGCTGTCATCGACGCGCAGAACGCCGGCGCCGACGGCCTGGAACTCAACTTCGGCTGCCCGCACGGCATGAACGAGCGGGGCATGGGTTCCGCCGTCGGTCAGAACCCGAAGGCCCTCGCAACCATCACCTCCTGGGTCATGGAAAAGGCGAAGGTCCCCGTCATCGTCAAGCTCACTCCGAATATCACGGACATTACCGAGGCAGCCATGGCCGCCCAGGAGGGCGGGGCGGATGCCATATCCCTCATCAACACGATCCAGAGTCTCGTCGGTATAGATCTCGACACCTTTGCGCCCCTGCCTATAGTTGACGGCATGGGAACCAACGGCGGCTACTGCGGACCGGCAGTCAAGCCCATCGCGCTCAACATGGTAAAAAACTGCGCCCAGCACAAGGACTTTAAACTGCCGATTTCCGGTATCGGCGGAGTGGAGAACTGGCGGGACGCCGTTGAGTTTATGCTGGTGGGCGCGCGGACCGTACAGGTATGCACTGCCGTCATGCATTACGGCTTCGGCATCATCAGGGAAATTCTGTCGGGGCTGGAACAGTTCATGCGGGACAGGGGGTTTGCATCGGTGGACGATTTCATCGGTAAAGCCCTTCCCAACATCACCACCTGGGAAAATCTCAATCTCAATTACAGAATCATTGCACAGATAGAGCGGGACAGGTGCATAGGCTGCCAGCTCTGCTATACAGCCTGCGAGGACGGCGCCCATCAGGCCATCGGTCTCGCCGATGATCCGGACGACCGCGTTCCTTTCATAAAGGACGAGAACTGCGTGGGCTGCAACCTCTGCGCCCTGGTGTGCCCCGTGGAGGGCTGTATTACCATGAAGCGCACGGACGAGGGTACAAACAAGGAGACCTGGAAACAGCGTATGGCGGCAGGCACCATTCCCGAAACCTTCGACGACAGCCGGGCCGGCGGGCTCGCGCACCATGTGCCGGACCCCGCGGAGGCGCTTGGAAAGCCTAAACAGTCATAACCCGGGTGAGAGGAATTATCGACAGGAAAAAAGGGAACATGCCGCCCGTCTGTTCAGGCCGCCGGGACCTGAAAACCGCGGGACTTTAATCAAAACCTTCAAGCACCAGCTTGCCTATCATGCGGCCTGACTCCACCAGGCTGTGGGCCTTTCCCAGGGATTCCGCACACAGGGGGCCGAAGTCCTCGGTCATGGTCGGCTTCAGCACGCCGGCGTCGAACAGGTCCGCGGCTTCGTTGAGGAGGCGGTGCTGCTCGATCATGTCTTCGGTCTGGAACATGGGTCTCGTGAACATCAGTTCCCACAGGATACCGACGCTCTTCTGCTGAAAAATGTTTATGTCCACCGGGACCCTGTCCCGGGTCTCGACGATGGTGCAGATTCGGCCTTGTGGCTTGATTACGTCCGCCATGTTTTTAAGGTGGCTTTCGGTGCTGTTAAGACAGAGGATGTATCTCACGTCCTTTTCTCCGGTGCGGCTCAGCTCTTCCCGGAATGGTTTTGTGTGATCGAT
>SPDA01000395.1 GCA_004525155.1 Spirochaetales bacterium | reverse complement strand
GGACAAGGTCCTCTACACGCTGCCTGTAGGCATGGCTAATTTTGTCGGGCAGTGGGATTCGCCCTGGCAGCTCGTGGCGGCAGGCGTAATCATCTCCTCCATCCCCATTTTTCTGCTCTATCTCTTTATTCAGGACCTCTTTGTAAAGGGCCTGACGGCCGGCGCGGTCAAAGGATGACGGCGCAAAGGACTTTGACAAATTGAGTAAAAATGATTTCCATAAAAAACCCGGTCTCCCTCTCTATCTGCAGATAAAGGACCATCTCCTCGGTAAAATCGATTCCGGGTTCTGGCAGGAAGGGGAAATGGTTCCGACCGAGGCGGAGCTATGCGAAGCGTATAAGGTAAGTAAGATAACGATCCGGGAGGCGGTCAAACTCCTCGTTAAGGACGGCAAACTTAAAAGGACTCCCGGCAAAGGTACTTTTGTCATCAAGAATAAACTGGAACAGAAGCTCAACCGTTTCTTCAGCTTTACCCGATGGGCGGAGCAGAACGGGCTCCGTCCGGCTTCGAGAATCTTGAAAGTTGAAAACATGGCTTGCGATGCCCAGATCGCCGAGCATTTAAGCATAAGGAGAGGACAGGCTGTAACGCGGATCGAAAGGCTCCGTATAGGCGGCGAGGAACCGCTTATGCTGGAGGTTATCTGGATTCCCGCAGCCTTGTGTCCCGGCATTCATCTGAAGGATATTTCCAACCTGCCGTTGAATGACATTCTCGAGAAAGAATACGATATCACCCTTGTGCGCGCCACAGAGTGAATCGAACCGCAGACAGCTGACAAATACACCGCGAGGCTGTTGAGCATAGATGAAGATGTCCTCCTCCTCCATGTGGAACACACCGCATTCGATAACAGGAAAAGGAAAGTATATTTTGTGTCATCCTCCTATCGGGGTGATCGCGTTAAATTCTCCATAGAATTGACATCAACATAATAAGAGGCAGATATGCAGGATATTTTTTTCAAACCCTCGGTGGCAATCCTGACCTTTACGGATGCCAGGGACGAAGGTATCTCGTCCACGGAAGTGGAAAACCATCTTCGCCGGAACCAGGCGGAGCTTAAAACCTTTCTGGAAAGAAACGGTATAACCGTCATCGATCCCCTCGCGGAATTACGAGGCAGCAACAGCGCCTGGTATGGGCTGCGGAGCCTGAAAGATATCGATGAGGCGGTAAAAATCTTAAGCGGCCGGCAAGTGGACGCCCTCATTATCGGTTCCTGGACCTGGTCGCCTCCCATGTTCATCAAGGAGTTCCTGCGCAAATTGCCGCGGCCGCTGCTCTATTACAGCCGGAACGACCCGTTTGGAGGGTCTCTTTCACAGTTTGCCGCCGCCTGCTCAAGTCTCATGGAATGGAGCGTCAACGACCATGCCTTAAAGCATGAACGTGTCTTCGGCGATCCCGCGCCGATCATCCCCTGGGTTCGGGGTGCCGCCGCTGCGGCGCGTATGAGGGAAAGCGCTCTCATGCTTTGGGGAGGCACGTATGCGGTCAAGATGGATCAGCTGCAGGACGATTTTACCAGGCTTAAAAGTTTCATGGTACGGGACGTTTTACAAGAGGATCAGTACGTTCTTATCAAACGGGCGGAGGATATACGGAGCCGTTCTCCTGAACGATGCGTCCGGTTCTGGGAATGGTGCTCCTTAAACGGTATGGCTATAACCAGGGACAGCCGCATGGTTACAGACGTTGCCCTTGAAAAACAGGCGGCGCTTCTGCTGGCCGCGAGAGACAGGCTTGCCGAACTTGCGGATGAAAACATCCGCGGCGTGTCCATAAAGTGCCAGCCGGAAATTTACGCGGACTACGGCGTTAATGCCTGCACACTGCCGGCCTTTCTGCCCTATCCGGAAAACGAAAACGGCAGCCAAAGTGCCATGCCCTGCGTATGCGAGGGAGACACGAAAGGTCTTTTAACATCCATGCTGCTGCATGCCGTAAATCCGGAGGTTCCGCCTATCGTCGGCGATCTCGTGTCCGTGGAAGACGATCACGTGGAGTTCGCTAACTGCGGGGCCGGGTCATTATTCTGGGCGGCCAATTCGGGCAAAGCATCAGACGATTTTGCCCGGGTGGAAGCTGCCGCCAACATCCACGGCAATTCGGGGGCAGCTTTCAATTTTCTCGGCAAACAGAGCGACGCCGTCACAATCGCGAGGCTTACCAGGATAAACGGGACCTACTACATGCAGGCGGGCCGCGGAAAAGCCTATGACGCAGAAGCCTTTCTCAGGAAAAGGATGGGTGAACGGGAACGGGCGCACCTTGCCGGCACCTGGGGCAAGACGGTTGTCGACCTGGGCGTGAAAGCGGAAAATTTCGTCCGGGTCATCGGCGCCAACCACCTTCACGCGACTCTCGGCGACCATACCCGTGAAATCGAGGCGGCCTGCATGCAGTGGAACATTCCGGTTGTCCGGCTCGATTCCGATGAGGATATGGAAAAATTTTATCATGAAGTACGGCAGGGTTCCGGGGGAGGCAGGATATGGCACAACGGTATTTAATCGGCATAGATCTGGGAACGACATCGGCAAAATGCGTTATCTATGACGTCGAGGGCAATGTTGCGGCGGAAGCCTCCAGGGACATGGTCATCACCTATCCCGGGTCCGGTGAGGCGGAGCAGAACGCCGAAGATTTTTATACGGTTACCTGTGAGCTCATAAAAAAATGTCTGATGGAATCAATCATAGACAGAAATGATATCGCCGCTGTCGGCATTGACAGCCAGATGGGCGGCATCCTTGCGATTGACAAGGATTACAATCCCGCAATCCGGTACGACACTCCTCTCGACAGCAGAAGCGGCGGGGAAAACACCTGGATGCATGAGCAGTTCGGGGATCTCATTATCGAAAGAAACGGCAGCATGTCGACTTTCGGCAACAAGATCCTCTACTGGAAAAAAAGGGACGAATGGAAGAACATTCATAAGTTCATCCAGCCATCGGCCTTCGTGGCGGGAAGGCTTGCCGGACTTTCGGGCGGCGAAGCCTACATGGACGAGACCTTTATCTGTTTTTCCGGTTTTGCGGATTTAAAGAATTCCTGCTGGAGCGCCGAGCTCTGCAAAGCCATGGACGTGGACCCGGACAAACTGCCGAGAATAATCAAGTCCACCGACATCATCGGAGAGGTGTGCCGGAAAGCTTCCGCAGATACGGGGCTTCCGGCAGGTATTCCCATAGCAGCCGGCTGCGGCGACCAGATCGCGGGATTTACCGGCGCCGGCATACTGGAACCGGGCAGGATGGTTGACGTATCCGGAACAGCCTGCATCCTCGGATTGAGCGCCGGCAGCTATACCTTCGATCTTGAAAACCGGACCCTTGCCTG
>SPDA01000521.1 GCA_004525155.1 Spirochaetales bacterium | reverse complement strand
ATCGAATTCCATCGCGAGGGATTCCTGCATGAGGTTATCGAGAGCTGTATTATCGGCTGTACCAGCCGAAATGGTCATGATGATGATGGTCTGGTAGGCTTTGCCGGATATTGTGTTTTCACCAAAAACCTTCAACAGGGGTACTAAAGTCAGGCATATAAATATAAACGAAAAGAGATACTGGCGATCATATAAATACTGGATTTTTTTCATAATAATACAATTTTTATATTCACCTATAAGTATAACCTTTTACCTTGTATATATCCACAAGCAGGTGATTATTTCTCCGTTAAAACCTCCATGCCAGTCCAATTTTTTGGAGGAGGATTGTTCCGGTACTCTTCGCACCGTTCCTCAAAAAGCGCCGAAACTATATCGCCCGGAAGAAGACGGCCGACGTTGCTGAAACATTTTGCTCCTTCCATAAAATGACGGTTGAAATAATGGATAAGCCCTATATGGTGCAGCTTCCAGGCTATGTCTTCAATGTCGGTGAGTTCCCGCCTGGCAGTGTAAATGCCGCTGCCCTCGGATTTCCCCTTGACCGTAACGCGGTCGAGCATCCTGCAGGGAACATGATGAATAACTTTCCGGTAGACGGATTCGGAAAAAATGATTTTCTCATTGTATATTTTTGTCAGGTTTTCCAGCCTGGAGGCAAGGTTTACCATGTCTCCGATGATGGTGTAGTCCATTTTTCTTTCAGAACCTATGTTCCCAACTGTAACGGCCCCGTAATTAATGCCGATGCCGATATGAAACCGGGGTTTACCGCGGGCAGTCTGCCAGGTATTGAAATCCTGCAGCGCATCGAGCATCTCGAAGCTGGACAGCAGAGCATTATAGGCATCGTCATCGTGACTTACGGGAGCGCCGAAAAAGGCCATAATCGCATCGCCGATGTATTTATCGACGATGCCGCCTTTTTCCATAATGATATTGACCATGGCTCCGAAATACTTGTTCAGGGATTCCACAAGCTCCTCCGGCTGCAATCCTTCGGAGATCGTGGTGAACTGCCGGATATCGGAAAACAGGATAGCCAAAATCTTGTTTTCCCCTACCAGCAGGGAGTCCAGCGCATGGAAGAACTTGTCGACTACATCCTTCGGAACATAACGCTGAAAAATATTGCGGATTTTCTGTTCATTTTTCTGTGAGATGGCGGTTTCAAGGGCGTAGATCTTAATCTGATCGTAGGCTTTTTCCAGCTCGCTGGTCATGAGGTTGAAAGCATGCCCCAGGTCCCCGGTTTCATCCTGATAGAGTATCTCCACTTTTTTTGAAAGATCGTTGTTCACCATGATATCTTTCATGGCACCGACAACCTGGCGCAGGGGGCGGGTAAGGTGTGCGGCAAAAAAGACAAGCAGAAAAACCGCGGCCAGCAGGGACACGGACAGGATCAGGCTGCCCTGGACATAAATCTGATTGACGGCTCGGTAAAAAACCTTCTCTTCCTGGGACACAAAGATTATCCAGCTGAAGGGTTCGAAAGGAAAAATGTGGGCAACCCGTCTGGTCCCGTTCAGAGTGAAAGACTGCCATCCTGATTGCTCGGAATTAACAATTTTACTCAGCGCCGCCGTATCTGCAGCTTTCAGGGACAGCTCCCGGCTGGACATTTCCAGGCTGCCTTCCAGGTTCACGGCAAAAATAAGCTCGGTTTCGCTGCGTATGAGACTGCGCGCAAAAGACTCTGTGGCGGATTTGGCGACGGAAACATATTCCTCCTGCTTTGACAAGCCGTTTTCCACCAGGAGTGTCCATTGATTTTCCGCGTATTTCTGCAGTTCTTCCGCTTTGAAACGCAGGAATTCCGTTGTCACCCCTGTAATGCCGGTTCGAGCGGCTAAAGACGACGCCACCCCGGTCAGGATCAGGGGCGTTATGATTAAGGGCAGCACGATTAATATTATTTTTACCCTGATAGTCATAAGAACTCCACTATAAAACTATAAATATCAGGATGACAGCGGTCAACAGTTTTTTGAAAATTTTTTTTGGAAGCAATGAAACAGCAAAGGCAACCGCGGCAGTCCGGGTTGCCTTTGTTCTGAATGGAATCCTGCCTGTTTTCCTCCCCCGGTATGACTCGAACATACGACATGATGGTTAACAGCCATCCGCTCTACCAACTGAGCTACAGGGGAATGCCTAAATAGCAGAGAAATTTATATCCTGTTTTTTTATTTTCGTCAAGAGGATTTTCACGCAACTGTACCGCGGTACCCGAACATGATATTATAACCGGTAGTCATCCGAAGGAGGCGTAAAAAGTGAGCGAAATACTTCACAATGCTGCGGAAAAGCAGGAGAAACTGAAAGCCATAATAAAAGACCTGCACGCGGGCAAAAGCGTTGATGCCGTAAAAAAGGATTTTGGCCAGCTCATCAGGAATGTCAGCCCGCAGGAAATTTCCGAAATGGAGCAGAAACTTCTCGACGAGGGATTTCCCCCGGAGGAGATCCAGAGGCTCTGCGAGGTCCATGTGGATGTCTTCAAACAGAGCCTGGACAGGGAGAAAAAACCGCATAAGCTGCCGGGGCACCCTGTTCACACCTTCATGCAGGAGAACAGGGAGGCGGGAGCTGTACTGAAAACCCTGAAGCCTCTGGTTCGAAAACTGTCCCGGGGAGGAACGGAAATCATCGAAAAAACAAGGGAGACGGTAAGAAATCTCGAAAATATCATCCT
>SPDA01000195.1 GCA_004525155.1 Spirochaetales bacterium | reverse complement strand
TGTCACTGGCTCTTATAGCGTATGAACTGTCCATTATCAGGGTTTTCTCGGTAACGAGCTGGTCCAATTTCGGTTCCATGGTAATCAGCATTGCGCTCCTCGGATTCGGACTGGCGGGAACGCTGCTCACGTTTCTGCAGAGACGGATCAGGAAGAACCTGGAAAACTGGCTCACAGCTTCCGCCGTGCTCCTTCCCTTTACCATGGCCCTTTCCCTCATTCTCGCCCTCCGGGTACCCTTCAATCCAGTGCTCATTGCGTCGAACCTTTCACAACTCTGGTGGATAGGCCTTTATTACATACTGTTCACCCTGCCCTTCTTTACAGGCGCGCTGTTTATCGGAATAAGCTTTACCCTGGTTCAGGGAACCGTGCACCGCACCTACTTCTGGAACATGCTCGGGTCCGGCCTGGGCGGCTTCCTGCTTCTCGCCTTATTGTACGTGCTTCCCGTTGAGCAAATTATCTACCCCATCATAGCCGTAGCCTTCGCCGGCTCCCTTCTCTCGTTTTTCGGCAGAGTGGAAAACAGGATAAGGGTGCTGTTTCATCCCATGAGCATGGTCGTATCCCTTCTTCTTCTCGTGGTCACGCTCCTGGGAACCTACGTGTTCGCGATCTATCCCCGGTCCGTATTCAAGGATTCGGAGCAGGCGAAGCTCATGTACAAGGACCTTCAGCTGGTTCACTACTCCCACAGCCCCTTCGGGGAGATTGAAGTATACAAAAGCTCGATGTTCCATTTCGCACCGGGATTGAGCGACAACGCCGCGGCAAATGTTTCCGCCATGCCGAAGAACGCCTACTGGGGTCTCTACATCGACGGGAACGGCCCCATATCCATTATGCGGCAGCTTCGGCCGGACGAAAAAGAATACATCAATTACCTTCCCATGTCCGCGCCCTACGCCCTGCTTAAGGAACCGGAAGTGCTCCTCATAAAACTCGGCGGCGGGTTTACATCTTTCACGGCGCTGTACAACGGCGCTAAAAACGTGACCATCGTGGAACCGAACGAAGCCCTCGCGGACATGATGAAGCACGACCGCCTTATAACTCTGTTAAATGACAACCTCCTCTTCAAACCTAAAATCAGCCTGGTACAGACGGAGCCGCGGTCCTACGCCAAGGCGGGCGGAAAAAAGTTCGACCTTGTGGAAATAAGCCTTATCGATTCGGTAGGACTGTCCCAGTCCGTGGGAAATCCGCTGGATGAAAATTACATATACACGGTGGAGGCTTTCAGGGATTACCTGAAAAACGTAAAGCCGGGCGGGTTCCTCTCCATTACAGGATGGAATCATCTTGCGCCCCCGAGAAACATACCGAAACTTATCGCCACGATTATTCAGGCGCTTAAGGAAAGCGGAGTTCCGAATCCCGAAAACCGGCTCTACATTTTTTCCATGATCTATTCTACCACCACCATCCTCGTCAAAAACGGGGACATCTCGCCGCAGGAAATAGAAACACTTAAAAAATTCACCTACAGGCTTTCTTTCGACGATATCTATTACAAAGGCATCACCCCGAAAGGGAAAGACCTCGCAACCGTTTTCGGAGAATACACGGAAAAGTACAATATTAATCTCACTGAAGCCGACGCTGCCAAACTGATGGACGGGAGCAAGCGCAAGCCTGAGGAGCTGTACTACCACATTACGGATTCATTGCTGAAGGGAAACGAAGAGGAGGTGTACAGCGGCTATCTGTTCAATATCCGGCCCTCCCGGGACGACAGGCCCTATTTCAATCATTACCTGAAACCCTCCTCCATCGGCATGTTCGCCGACAAGCTGGATACCATAACCGAAGAATGGAATTACCTGCTCATGTGGGGAACTCTTCTGCAGGCTGTTTTTTTCGGCCTCCTAATTATCATTATTCCCCTCTTCGGCAGGGTAAAGAGCTACACGAAAGGCAGGGGGGGCGCTTTCGGCGTTATCCTCTATTACTGTTGCCTAGGATTGGGCTACATGCTCGTCGAAATTGTGCTTATCCAGAAGCTGACTTTCTTCCTCGCGGACCCGATTTTTTCCGTCAGCATTGTCATAACCACAATGCTGGTGCTCTCCGGCATCGGGAGTCTCGTGAGCAGTAAATTCAGGCAGGACAGGAAGAAACGGAACATCCTGATCGCGTCCCTCTGTATCGCCGTTTCCCTGGCCTTTTATGCATTTCTTCTTTCGCCGGTGATAGATCCCCTCCTGGGTCTGCCGCTCCTTGCCAAGATAATGCTTTCCATTGTAATCATAGCGCCTTCCGCATTTTTCATGGGTATGCCGTTTCCCACCGGACTATCCACTCTCGGTGAACACAAGGACCGGCTCCTGCCCTGGGCCTGGGGCGTCAACGGCGCACTGTCCGTTTCCGGCTCAGTTCTGGCGAGGGTAATGTCGGTGCACTGGGGGTTCAGCATCGTACTGCTCGCTGCCGCCGGAATCTACATTGCCGCCGGCCTGCTCTTCAAGGTCAATCTGAAAAAAGAAATAAAGGCGGAGCCGGCCGTCTAGCCGGAACCGGCGCATTCATCTTTTTATAATATCGCTGCGAAAAGGTAACCACCGCGAACGATGCGGGGCGGAACCGGGGATGGTTCCTAGAGGAGACGAGGTCCGGGAACATGTCCGGTATTTCCGTTCCCTGTTCCCCGGCTGTTGTTTTTATTTCTGATTTATCTTATAAAATTCAGGACAGAGGTTATCATGAAAGTGAAAATATCCGGACGTTTGCCGGCAGGCGCCCCGGTATTTATTCTGGCATTTTTGACAGGCATGCTGACGATTACCTTTCTCTCCTGCGGGGGACGGAACTCTTCAGAAACGGCCGGGACAAAAAGCCCCGCAGCCGCGGATGAGCCGGTCCAGGACAATTCACCGCCGAGGAGCCTGTACCTGCAGCTCGTTGACGGCCTGCATGTGACAGGTTCCCCCATTCCCGTTGATCCGGCGGATTACAGGCTCAAGGTGACGGGAGCCGTGGAAAAACCCTTAAGTCTTACCTTCGATGAAATCAAACAGATGCCGTCTGTCACCGACCGCCTGGTCCTGACCTGCCCGGGATTTTTCACCGATGAAGGCGAATGGACAGGGGTTCCCCTAAAAGCGGTTCTGGAAATGGCGGGCGTAAAGGAAAAAGAAGCACAGGTTGTCTTCATTGCCCTGGACGAAAGCTACCGGACCTCCCTTCCCCTGGAAACGGTGCTGGGGGACGGCTTCATCCTGGCCTATCAGTTCAACGGAAAGGAATTTCCCGAAATTCACGGTTTCCCCCTGCGCCTTACCGCAAAGGACATGGACGGCGCCAACTGGGTCAAATGGCTGGGGGAGATCCGGGTGGAAAAATTGAAATAGAAAGACTGAAAAGTCTGCAGCAGGAAGACTATCATGCCGCTGCTAGTGAAGGCCTCCCTGGTGAATCAAGCCTGCGCTGTCTTGAGCTTTACCCGTCGCTGCCTATCGCATCCGCCGGACAGCTTTCTCTGGCGCTTTCGCAGGATGTTTTCTCATCATCCCCCGCAGGCTGCTTTTTCACATAGGCATTGTCACCGGACTCGGCCATTTCGAAGTTTTCAGGAGCATCATCCGTGCACAGACCGCACGCCGTACATTCCGTATCCACATAATAGGGTCCGCTCACATTTTCCGGGACTTTTTTCGTCTTATCTGCCATTGCTGTTCCTCCTGTTTATATGAAAGTTATTTTACCACACCGTCCTGTTTATGGTAAACAGGTCCTGCCTGCCGACGCCGAGGATCGAGGAGGTAAGGATTTTCACCCGATTGGATAACGCTTGATTCAGATTATATATTTCCATACTATACAGCCTGTATGAAAAAATTATTCGCAGTAATGATGATACCCATAATCGGCATCGCGCTTACAACCTGTTCGACTCCGAAATTAATCAGGGGATTACCCCTGCTCAAAAGGGTCGACTTTACCCGGGTCCAGCCGGGAAACGGTACAGCCGCTCCGGATGGCAGCCTGAATGCGGATTATGCTTCGGATACCGGCACCAGCCAGGGTTTGCAGAATTTCAGCAACCTGCAGAACCTGAAATCCGCCGAGAGCCGGACCGTAGACAGCTTCCCCGGAAAAAACATTCTATCCGCCATCATGAAAGCATACCCGGACAAGGTAAAAGACCTGGCTTTCCGAAACGGGGACTGGGCTATCGACATAAACGGCACCTGGTTCTGCTGGGCCCGGGGAAGGGTGCTCCCGGAGAACCTGCGCGACGACTGGGAAAAATACACACCCTATCCGTTTTATTCTTATGCCGATACCTTGCCGCCTATCCGGGAACTTTCGGACGAAGAGAAACAGGAACTTGACAACCGGGTCAAGGAGAGGGAAGAAAATCCGCCGTCCCGCCATCCGGGCCTCTATAACGCCCTGTGGGGCGTGTCGGACAGATCCTCGAGCTGGGAAAAAGTAAAAACCACGTATTTCTTCGGATTAAAGACCGAAATCCACAGGGAACTGCTCGAAGACCTGGCGGCTGTGGAGGAGGAAATCCTGACCGGAATGAAAACTGACGACAAACTCAGACGTTTTGTCGAGTCCCTGGTGAAAATCGACGGATACAATTTCCGCAACATCTCCGGTACCGATGCCTTGAGCTTTCATTCCTATGGAACGGCCCTGGATATTCTCCCGGCAGGTTTCAACGGTAAACAGGTCTACTGGCTCTGGGCTAAACCGAACTTTCCGGAATGGTACAGCCTTCCCTACGAAAAACGGTTCATGCCGCCGGAGGCTTTCATCCGGGCATTTGAAAACCACGGTTTCGTCTGGGGCGGGAAATGGTTCTATTTCGACACCATCCATTTCGAGTACCGGCCGGAGATATTTATACTGAACGGCATGAGAGGCTGAGCCGTTCCTCCGCTCAGCGGCCGAAACGCCTGACCGCGACACGCCCTAAAAGCACTCCCAGGAACACGAAGGCGATACTCAGTCCGTTGTTAAGAAGCAGGTTGCCCGTTCCCGCGAAATATTTGTTGTTACGCGCAAGGTTCATGGTTTCCAGGGAAAAGGTGGAAAAAGTGGTATAGGCTCCCAGGAACCCGGTCACGAGAAAGTTGCGAAGCTCCCCGGGAGTATGCTCGTACTCGAACCAGGAAAAGAAAACCCCCATGACAAACGAACCGGTTACATTCACAAAAAGCGTCGCAAGGGGAATGGTGATGGAGCCGAGCCGCAGGGCGCCGAGAGTTACAAGGTAACGGAGTACCGCGCCGACGGCGCCTCCAAGGGCCACAAAAAATACGGTTTTCATAGACTGCCGATTACCTTACG
>SPDA01000608.1 GCA_004525155.1 Spirochaetales bacterium | reverse complement strand
TGCTGATGATCGATATAAGATTTCTTATGTACCGCATGGTTTTGAAATCCGTGGGCAGTTCATTGACAATGACGGCGGAGACCGAATTTTCAAAGCAGCATACAAAAACACCGCGGATTTCTCTTATTATCTGTAAAATAGCGACTTCCCGCCATGAATGCTCACCGTAACCAAGCAGAGAGGAGGGAGCGCTTAAGTTTTTCATCGTCTGATTCATAACCTTCCTTATTTTATTTCGGCGGATTTGAGGGATGAGTTAAGAATGCTGCATTAATTCTGACATAAATGCCTGTTTTCATGAAACCGTGTACCGGAGGAACCTTCGGTATTCCTTCGAGAAAATACAGATAATCGAAAACAGGAAAGACATGCCGCCGGAAACCGCAAACATGACCGGCACATTTTTACCGATAGCGTCGAAAATAATGCCGGAAACCGCCATGCCCAGGGGCAATACGGCAGTTACCGCTGTAGTGGACAGGCTCTGCACCCTGCCCAGGAGGTTTCCAGGCGTTATCTGCTGAATGAGGGTGTTAAAATTGACGTTCAGAATACCGTTTAAAAGTCCGATGACGGCAAATGCCGGCATCTGAAAACCCGGAAATTTGAAAAAAAGCATGACAACTATAAGACCGGTCTGCACCATAAGGCTGCCGGATACGGCTATCTCCCGCGCGAGCCCTCTCGTGGGAAAAGCGCCTGCCAGAATAAAGCCCAAAAGCCCTCCCAGGCCGAAGACCGCCATGAAGTATCCGTACCATTGCTGCGGCAGACCGATATAATCCTCCACGTAAAAGGGAAGAAGCACCAGGACGGGCGCCACAAAAAAATTAAGCGCCATGTTAAGCAGCAGTCCTGTCCTCATGCCCCTGTTGTGATAGACAAAACGGAAACCTTCCATTAAATATTTCTTAAACCGGAGCCAGGGGTGGATGGACGGGTCCGCCTCCGCAGACCTGTGCGGCAGATGAATGAACAGTTCCGAGATTCCCGCGCAGAGGTAAGTCGCGGCGTTTATCATTATAAGCACGGGCATTCCGGTGAGTACAAACAGCAGGCCCGCAAGGCCCTGGGAAATGAATACGGCAATCTGCAGTCCCGCCATGTTGATGCTGTTTGCAGCTTCGAGCTTTTCGGCAGGGGAGAGAAGCGGCAGGCTCGCGCTTATGGAAGGCTGGGACAGGGTATCGAGGAGACCTGTTGCAACCGTCACAGTGAATACAACTCCGACGAGTATAGCTAAACGATCCGGGAGAAGAAAGAAAACCGCGCCCGCGGCAGCAACCGCGATACCGCCGGCTATATCGGTCCAGGCGATGAGCCTTTTTCTGTCCCACCTGTCAACGATCACTCCGGCAATGGGACCTATCACAACCATGGGAAGCATGGCGACAGTCATGACCATTCCCATGAGGGTGCCGGAATCGGTAATCGTCTTAAGCCATAGCATGGCCGCCATGGCGAAAAGCTGTTTGCCGATGGAACTGATGAACTGCCCCTGCCAGAGAAGAAGAAAGTTCCGGTTCCATAATTTCCGGTGAGGCTGCGATGGATTCATGCTCAGAAAACTCTGCTGCGGAAAAGAAGAAAAGTCAATGGCCGGGCAACATTGCCAACTTTTTCCAATTTCTATATCATACATGAATGATTTACAGGGAATACGGAAAAACGGGGAAGAAGGTAAGTCTTCTCGGATTCGGCGGCATGCGGTTTCAGGCTGTGGATGATCATGATGCCTGCGTCGGGATGATGGTGGAAGCCGCTGAAGGAGGCGTCAATTATTTTGACACTGCCCCTGCCTATTTCGGGATAAAAAGCGAGATAGTGTTCGGAAAGGGTTTAAAGGAATTGAGACGCCGGGGGCTTCCGTATTATTGTTCCACCAAAACCTTTGCAGCGGAAGACAAAAAAATCCGGAATGAACTTGACGCCCAGCTGAAACGTCTCGGAGTGGACTCGGTGGATTTCTATCATGTCTGGTGCATAACGGACCTGCCGGGCTGGGATAAAAGAAAAAAAAGCGGCGTACTTCAAACCTTTCGTAAGTTGAAAGAGGAGGGACTGATAAAGCATGTCTGTGTATCCAGCCACCTCATCGGCGACGAAATAAAAAGCCTTCTTATGGAAGGCGTTTTCGAAGGTGTTTTGTTCGGGTATTCGGCCTACAATTTCAGGACCAGGCAGGCCGCTTTCGATGCCATCGTAAAAAACAATCTCGGCTGCGTAATAATGAATCCCCTCGGCGGAGGCATCATACCCCAGCACCCGGAGATGTTCGAATTTCTTAAAACAGGGAACGACGAGAC
>SPDA01000224.1 GCA_004525155.1 Spirochaetales bacterium | reverse complement strand
TTCGACAATCAGGGCGTCTACGCCCTGGCGGATGAGATTGTAGGCCATATTGGCGGTAACCGCAAAACAGATGACTTTCCCGTTCGCCTGTTTCAGCCTGGTAATGGCGTCTCTCGGCGGGAGTCCGCCCGCAATGATGACGAAGGGAAACTCGATTTCAAGCACATGTTCCAGGTGGGCGCGGAAGTTGGGAGCTATAGAAATAAGGTTTATCCCGAAGGGCTTATCCGTCAGGTCCATGGTCTTGGCAACCTCTTTTTTGAACAGCTCTGGCGGCATGTTGCCGCCGGCGAGTACGCCGAAAGCCCCTTCGTTGGAAATGGCGGAAACCAGCCCGGATTCGGAGATCCAGGACATGGCTCCTCCCAGAATGGGACAGGTCACGCCCAGGAATTCCTGCCCCTTGGCCCACAATTTATCAAGATAGCTTTTCGGCTTCGTATTCATGTTGCTTCCCTCCTCCTGAGCTATTCATTGAGAATGCTGGAATAATTCTTAAGCAGGGTCGAGTCTTCACTTACAATGAAATTCATGTTCATCTCGACTCTTGTCGACATCTTCCTGATGAAGGTCTCAGCAATTTTCATTTTTCTATCCGCGTATTTCGCGTCGCGCATCAAAAGAAAACTTTGAATCAGATCTATGGCCATTTCGACTATCCGCCGGGCGTGGTAATCGAGGAACTGTGACCCTTCGACGCCTTTTGCGTGGATCAGGGCCTTTTCAAAATTATTCCGCGCCTTTTGTACAATCTTCAGAAGTTCCGGGCAGTGCGAATTGTCTTCCGCTTCGAATTCATCGAGAACAGCAGCAGCGACGCCGGAAGTTACTCCGCCAATGGCGGCAACCACCTGAAGCTGTGTTGTTCCCTCGTAAATGTTGGTAATCCGCGCGTCACGGTAATGCCGCTCCACATTGAATTCCCGCATGTATCCGGTTCCGCCCTGAATCTGGATGGCGTCGTTGGCGATTTTATTGGCCATTTCTGTATTATACATTTTTGCCATCGGTGTGAACATTGATGCCAAGCGGGTGTAGTTCTTTAGATCCGACTTGAACTCCGGCGACCGTTCCGGATGAAGCTCGGACATATGGTCCAGACCCTCTTTAAGGTCGACGATGCGCGCGGTTTCGTACATGAGGGTGCGGCCCGCCTCGATGCAAATTTTCATTTCGGTAAGCATTTCAAACACGGCCGGAAACTCCCTGACGGGCTGTCCGAACTGGATCCGTTCCTTTGCGTACTTGTCCGCTTCGCGGTATGCCGCCTCAGCTATCCCCAAGGCCTGGGCCGCAATGCCAAGGCGGGCGCTGTTCATGAGCCACATGGTATATTTCGTGAGTCCCCGTTTCCTTTCCCCTACCAGATAGGCAGGCGCGTTGGTAAACTGCAGTTCGCAGGTCGGCGACCCGTGGATGCCGAGTTTGTTTTCCACCCGGCGGATCTTCATGTGCTCGTCACGTTCATAGAGGAAAAACGAAAGTCCACGCGCTCCCGGAGATCCTTCCTCGCTCCGGGAAAGTACGAGGCCGATTGTACCGCAGCCGTTGGTTATAAACCTTTTTACGCCGTTTAGGTACCAGTTGCCGTTGGGTCCCTGGTGCGCCTTAAGCGTCACCGCCTGCAGATCGCTGCCCGCGTCCGGTTCGGTCAGAATCATGGAAGAGCCGAACTCGCCGGAACACAGGCGGGGAAGATATTTATCTTTCAATTCCTCGGAACCGTATTTGTTCAAGGTCTCCGCTATGTCCTGCTGCAGGCCGAAATTAAGGAACGAGGCGTCCGCCCTTGCAACTATTTCCGCTGCAATGGCCAATACAGTGGCGGGGAAATTGAGCCCGCCGTATTTCCTCGGCAGGGAAAATCCCATGAGGTCGGCCTTCTTGAAAATTTCCAGAACTTTTGCCGTGCCTTTGGCATAGACCACTTCCCCGTTTTCCAGGTGGACGCCTTCCACGTCGATTTCCGCAGCCAGGGGAGCCAGGGTGCTGCCGCATATTTCGCCGATTATTTCGAGGATTTTTTTATACGAATCCCTGGCGTCCCCGGCGTCTACCGGGGCATGGGGATATTTGCCGGCCTCGGCAAAATCATTTTCCTTCAGGCTGATTATGCGATCAATATCCATATGTTCAAAATGGAACAAAATATCTTTATTGTCATGAAAATAATTTTCCATTGCTGTCTCCTCTAGGTTTTTTCTTTATAGGCTTTGATGAAACGCGGAATTACTTCCTTCAAGTCCCCCACTATGCCGTAATGGGCAATCTGCAGGATGGGAGCCTCCGGATCGGTATTAATCGCGATTATTCTCGCGGCTTCGGCCATGCCGGCCCTGTGCTGAATCGATCCGGAAATCCCGCAGGCTATATACAGCTTGGGACGTACCGTTGTGCCGGTCTGCCCTACCTGATGTTCCTTGGATACGAAACCCGCGTCGACGGCAGCGCGGGAGGCTCCGACTTCACCGTTTAAAAGATGCGCGAGGTTTTTTATCAGATCGAAATTTTCCTTCGACCCCACCCCTATTCCTCCGGAAACGATTATCTGCGCTCCCTTGAGATTGACGCTTTTTTCTTCCTTCACCCGTTTCACCAGTTCCGTTAAAAAATCATCCGCGCCGAGACCGGATTGAACGTTCGTGACGGTTCCCTTGAAGGAGGGATTCGGAGGAACCATTTTCATTACGCCTTCCCGGACTGTGGCCATCTGCGGCCTGTTGTCCGGAGATACGATCGTGGCGATAATATTGCCGCCGAACGCAGGACGTATCTGGTAAAGAATATCCTTGTACACGGTTTCCCTGAACTGATGATCGCCGATTTTGAGGTCCGTGCAGTCAGCGGTAAGCCCCACACGGAGAGCCGAAGCGACCCGCGGAGCGACATCCCGGCCTGTCGTAGTCGCGCCAAAAAGAACAATCTGCGGCTCATGTTTTTTGATGACCTCGATAATCAGCTTCGAGTAGGGGACAGGGGTGTAATGCCGGAGTTTTTCGTCCTCCACAACGAACAGTTCGTTTACGCCGTATGAAACCGCCTTTTTTGCCATGTCGGCTGTTTTGCCGCCGATGAGGACTCCGGTAACCTGTACGTTCAGCCTGCGCGCAAGTTCGTTTGCCTTGCACACAAGTTCCAGGCTTACCTCCGCGATCTGCCCGTCATCCTGCTGGATGAATACCATAACACTATGTTTATCGCTCACATTTTTCTCCTTGATTATCCTATCGTATGGTCCGCAATCAGCTCATGCACCATGTTGGCGATGCCTTCATCCGTATTTTCCATCATCTTGATCTCCGAAGATTTCAAGACAACAGACTCGATTTTTTTTACCTTGGTCGGAGACCCGGAAAGACCGCACTGGTCCGGGTTTGCTCCGATGGCGTTTATGTCCCATTGGGCAATGAAATTCTCGGTCTTTATTCCCGTATCCGCATTCAGGTAACTGCTGTCATAGGCCTCGGAAAGCTGGACTGAGGCGTTTTTATAGGTTAGGACCCTGATGGCCGACGGAGGCCGGGGGTAAAAGCCTTCATCCGTAATGGTCAGGAGAACAGGCATTTTCGATTTAACAATTTCGTACCCGCCTTCTATGCTTCTCCTCGCCTGGATTTCCTTTTTACCGGCATCGAGTTTTTCAATTGCTGAAACGCAAGTGATTTGATTAATGCCCAGTTTTTCCGCTGTTTGAGGACCGACCTGGGCGGTATCACCGTCGATGGCCTGCCGCCCGCACAAAATAAGATCGAAATCCCCTATTTTGTTTATGGCGCATTTAAGAGCATAGGATGTGGCCAGCGTATCGGCCGCCGCGAATTTTCTGTCGGAAATCAAGGCTACGAAATCGGCCCCCCGGTAGAGGGATTCCTTCAAAACCTGTATGGCGGGGGGGGGCCCATGGTAAGCACGTTCACCCTGGTTCCGGGGTTGGCATCCTGTATTGTCAGGGCGGCCTCCAGGGCATGGAGATCTTCAGGATTAAAAATAGCGGGAAGGGCGGCCCTGTTCACGGTACCATCCTCGCTCATTGCCTCTCCGGTAATATTCTGGGTATCGGGGACTTGCTTCACAAGTACGATAATATTCAGACCCATGTTATTCTCCTAGGTTAATATGATTGAAAAACATGGATATAATATAGAGATTTGGGAAGAAAAGCAACATGGGCAGTGCCGGAACACTTGAAACTATCGCTTAAATATTCTTATTATCGTACCTATGAACATTGTGCTTGTCGGTTACGGTAATATGGGCAGGGAAGTCGAAAAAATACTCCTGCAGAGGAATCACAGGGTAACGGCCAGGGTAGACACGCAGCCGGGCTGCGGAGATACGCAGGATCTAAGCCGGGACCTGCTTGAGGGCTGCGACGGGGTCATCGAATTCTCCCTGCCGGGCGGCGTTCTCGGCAATATCCGCCGTTACGCGGAAGCGGGAATACCTGCCGTCATAGGCACCACCGGCTGGGAAAAGGACAAAGATGCGGCCAGAGACCTGATACTTTCCTCGGGCACGGCGCTTGTGTGGGGATACAATTTTTCCATAGGCGCCCATCTGTTTTTTTCCCTGGTAGGAAAAGCCGCAGCGCTTATCGACAGTATTCCGGATTACGACATCTTCGGATACGAAATCCACCACAGCAGGAAGAAGGATTCCCCTTCGGGCACCGCCCTCACCATGGCCGGAGAAATACTTGCCAATACACATAGAAAAAAAGTTCTGGCCGCTGACCGCATGGACAGGCAGATAAAGCCGGAGGAACTTCATATCGGGTCCGTGCGCGGCGGGTCTGTTCCGGGCATACACACCGTAATGCTCGATTCCGCAGCGGATACCATAGAGATAACCAACAATGCCCGGAACAGGGGAGGGTTCGCCCTGGGCGCGGTGATGGCCGCGGAATGGCTCCAGGGGAAAAAGGGTTTTTTC
>SPDA01000141.1 GCA_004525155.1 Spirochaetales bacterium | reverse complement strand
CCCCGCATCGTCGCGGATCTCGGTTACCGTATTGAACAGGGTCTTACCCGCCGGGGTGACGAAATCGGCGTAATACACCGGCCCTTTTCCCCGTTCCGCCTCGCCCTGTTTTTCGTACAGCCTGTAGGGACCGGACATGAGCCAAGGTGTTCCGCCTGAAAGCGGGAGATCAATTTCCTTACACATGCCTAAATATTCACACTTCCAGATATCGGTAACGTAGGGCAGGGTGTTCGTTGAGATTTCGTACCAGTGGGGCACAATATAGCTCGATTTCGGCAGGGGCCGGTGACGGTCATACCACTCGTCCACAGCCTTAAGCCCTCGCATTGCCTCTTCGTCGGACCAGTTTCTGTTTTCGTTATGATCGTAATAAATAAACTCGTCGTACACCTTCGACCGCAAGGGGAGGGCTTGGGGGTCGTAATAAAATTCTTTAGTCCCCTTGTTCCGCGGCGGACGGCCGAATGCGTGAGGAAAGGCGTCCGCGTTGCGGGTTGTCACATATTCCCGTACCTCGTCCACCGCTTTCGGCCTCAGGTTGTAAAGGAACAGCCCCAGCCAGGGTTTGAAGCCGTACCGCACGGCGATATCAACCCAGTACAGGGGAGGTTTACCAAACAGGTGTCCCTGGCCGGCCACATCATCAACCCGCATGGTGACGATAGGCGGCAGACAGCGCAGCACGAAAGGTTTGGCAGCTGCCCAAACAATGGAACGCCAGAGGCAGCCGTCCAGTCCTCCTAAGGGGCCGAGTACGGAACTATGCATCCAGCTCATGCTGGTCCAGCGCACGATTCTGCCGTTTGACGCGGAGCCGCTTCCGCCGGCAGTCATGACGCCGAGCAGGACATGGTCGTTGCCGCTGATAAGCACGTCCTCATCCGGCGACGCACCCGCATGAAGCACGAGCGGGCCGAAAAGCATAAGCTCCTCGCCCGGTTCCCGGTTTTGGATGATGTAATGGGGTTTTTCGCCGAATCGCAGGCGGCTTGTTTTTGTGGCATTCGGCCCGGCCGAGCCGTCCGTCCCCTCAGCCGGGGACATCCCGGGCAAAGGGAACAGCGGATCAAAACTTACAAGCCCCGAGCCTTTTTTAACCATGTCCTCGATTCGGCCGACAATTCCCGCAGCCGCCGCGTTCCCGTCGAGGCTGCTCAATATATCAGGGTGGGACAGGATGACGAGGGGATGGCGCTGCCGGTCCGCGGCAAAGACAGCGGTGCCGACATCGAGAGATTCATAAGGCACCCCGAAATGATCCAAGTAGGGCAGCAGAAGCTGCGTGTATTTCCATGCATCCCCGCTTTTCGAATTGAATACTGCCAGCACTTTCATATCGAAAGCTCCCCCGCCCCGTCGGAGGGCTGGGTCACGTATATGGATGTTTCGATACCGGTCTTTTCCTTATATGATTTCTTTATGTGGTCAGCGTAGGCCTCGACTTTATTTTTCTCCACCAGGGAGATCATGCACCCGCCGAAGCCGCCGCCGGACTGCCGGGCGCACACGATTCCCGGCGCGGACATCATACTCTCGAACATCCGCTCCATTTCGGGTACCGTTTTTTCGTAAAGATCCCGCATGCCCGCGAAAGATCCTTCGCATAACTTCCGCATTACCGGCCTGTCGTCCCGCACCATGGCCGCGGTAAAATCCATGACCCGCTGGTTCTCCTCGACGATGAAGCGCGCCCGCTTACGGTTAACATCGGGCAATGCGCCCTTCATCGCCTCGAACATCTTCGGATTCACGTCCCGCAAGTTCACGATTTCCGGATTGATGCCGGAAAGGATACGGGCGGCTTCTTCGCATTCCTTTCTGCGGTTGCCGTATTCGGAAGACACGAGCGTGTGAGGAACGTTGGTGTCGCAGATAACCACCGATAGGTCCGAGGGAATTTTAACGAGTATGTGGGTAAGGCTCCTGCAGTCCAACAGCAAGGCGGAGCCGGTCCTCCCGAATATTGAAGTATATTGATCCAGGATCCCGCACATGACGCCCACGCACCTATTCTCAGCCTGCTGGCAGTACAGAGCTGTCTCTTTCGGGTCGAGGCTGAATCCCCCGGCGGACTGAAACATGAGGGAGCAGGCCGCTTCCAGAGAGGCGGAAGAGCTCAATCCCCCGCCGATGGGTATGGCGCCGTCGATAACCGCGTTAACCCCGGCGAGTTTGTAACCCTCGCCCGAAAGAATCTCCGCCACTCCGTTTACGTACCGGTCCCACTTCTTTTCCACGCTACCGTAATCCCCCCTTAAGGGAAACTCTGTCTGCTCATTCATGTTAAGAGAATAAATTTTTGCCTTGTCATCTCCGGATTTGGAAAAAGCTATCCACGTATCCAGGTGTATGGCCATGGTGAGGACGTAGCCGTAATTATCGTCCGTGTCCGTGCCGATAAGCTCGCCCCTGCCCGGCGCGCGGACCCAGGAATCGGGCTCTTTGCCGTAAAGCTTCTTAAATGTATCGACCATCCGTTGTTTTCTTGATGTGTTTGCCGTCATACTATTTTCTCCTCAGTTAACATAGACTTTTTACCGCGTCCGCCATGTACGTAAGGGCCTCGTCCGTAAGCCTCGGATGCATGGGCAGGGTCACATGATGTTTTACCGCCTCCTCGAGAACCGGGCACTCCCCTTCCTTGTGCCCCCGGGCGCGGTAGGGATCCGTTAGATGTATGGGCATGTAGTGTGACCAGACCTTGATGCCTTTCTTCGTATAGAGTTCCCACATGAAATCAGCCTTGGATAAGGGGAAGTCTTTGGCGAGCTGAATCATATAAAGATGAAATGTGTGCTTACCTTCCGGGTAGATCCAGGGGAGGGTAATACCTTTCACTCCGCCAAGCATATTCGAAAGTTTGGCTGCCCGCTCCCTGCGCATGGTATTGAATGTATCGAGTTTCTTGAGCTGTTCCAGCCCCACGGCGGCCTGGGCGTCGGTCATGCGGAAATTATAACCGATATCGTCGAAAAAGAGTTTCCAGTACTCTTTTTCCATGGGGTGTACGCTTTCGTCGATGGAGAGGTATTTGTCGCTGGGTCCGTAAATCCTGCAGCAGAGGCTCCGGTAGGAAAGTACTTTTTCGAACAACGTCCTGTCGCTGGTGGTGAACATGCCCCCCTCCCCCAGGGTGCACATGTTTTTCTGCTGATGGAAACTGAACACGCCCATGTGTCCCAGGGAGCCTGATTTTCGGCCTTTATATTCTCCTCCGGGATTGTGTGCGCAGTCCTCGATCACTTTGACACCATGTTTTTCCGCAACACCCATAATACCGTCCATGTCGCAGCACTGGCCGAAGAGGTGTACCGGTACAATGGCCTTTGTGCGCGGGGTGATGAGTTTTTCGAGGTGAACGGGATCGAGGTTCAAGGTCTTCGGGTCCACGTCGCAGAATTTCAACGTTGCGCCTAAAGCTGAGAATGCGGTAGAGGTGGCAATCCAGCTCAACGGTGTGGTAATCACCTCATCCCCCGGGCCGATACCCAGCGCGAGACCGGCAAGGGTAAGCCCCGTTGTTGCGGATGTAACCGTAAGGGCATACCGTGTACCGCAGTACGCGGCGAAAGCGTCCTCGAAAGCCTTTACCTTTTTGCCGCAGGAAGGGGCGCCGTTACGCAAAACCCCGATAAGCGCCTCTTCCTCTTCCTTTCCGTAGATATTGCCGTACGCTGTTTCCAGCTCATGTTTAATCGTAATTTTTTCCATACTAAAGCTCCTCGTATAAGGATTATGTACCGAATCCATCCTCTCTTCATCCCGGTATTTTGGCAGTTTATATCCGTTTTTTGGACGAGCCATGCCAAGCTTGCAACGGTCTCCTGTTTACATTAACCTTTACTCATGAGTTCGAACAATACCGGGGAAACCATCAGGAAAAGGGATTCGGATATTACCCGCAAGGTTTTTCCTTTTGAGGTTATTCACACCACCGGGCCGGCAAACAACATGCGGTATTTTCACTGGCACGATTACATGGAGATCTCCCGGGTGGACGCCGGCAGCGGCGTGTATCATATAGAAGGGAAACGTTTCAGCGTGACCGCCGGCGATATCGTCGTTATCAACAACATCGAACGCCACAGAGTTACGTATGAAGACACCGATCCCCTATTCGAAACAGTCCTCCACTTTTCCCCCACCTTCATCTGGTCCAAGGAAAATAGTTATTTCGACTACAATTACTTAAAGCTTTTTCTCTATGAGGGGGCGCGTTTCAACAACAGACCGCTGCTCGAACCGGATGTAAGCCGCGAGATGGGTAGAATCATCGGCGAAATCAAATCGGAATACCTGCAGAAGCCGCCTCACTACGAACTCATGGTTAAATCGAAACTCCTTACCATAATTACCCATCTCCTTCGCCACACGGATATGCGCACCGAGGACCGCGGGGACTATTTAATAAGAAAGAAAAATATAGAACGGATAGAAAATATTCTCAAATATATAAACGAAAATTTTAAGGAGGATTTAAGCCTCGCCGCTATCGCGGATCAGTTTGCCATGAACCCGGCCTATTTCTCGGACTTTTTCCGCAAGAACGTGGGCGTTACCTTCCTGCACTACCTGACCCGCACGAGGATCAACGAGGCGATTCACCTGCTAAACGAAAACCGGCTTAATTCCACGGAAGTGGCGTATGCGGCCGGTTTCAGCAGCACTGGTAGTTTCTACAAGGCATTCAGGCGCGTTACCGGCGGCAACCCCGGCGAATACAAGCACTCTGTGCTAAAATAATGATACACCTTGCCAAAAAATCAGATTGATCCGCGTACCACTCTACGTCTACACTGGCCGCATGAGTAAAACACTGATGATTTTCGGGGGCACCGGTTTCGTAGGCGGCATACTTACCTTGAAAGCTTTTACAAATTGGGAAGTCATAATCTGCGACATGAAACAGGCGGATGGGTTTGGCGAAGCCGGCTGCGTGCAGTACGACATTACCGATGCCGATGCGGTAAGAACAGCCATTAAAACATATAAACCCACCGCGGCGGTAAACACCGCCGCCATATCGGACATCGACTTCGCCTAGAAAAACCAGGACCTTACCCGAAAAGTAAATGCGGGCGGCGCCGCAAATATCGCCCGGGCCTGCGCGGAAGAGGGCGTGCGTTTCGTGCATTTTTCCAGCGATGCCGTTTTTTCGGGAACCGGCGGCCCTTATACCGAGGAGGACACGCCCGCCCCGGTTAACTTTTACGGTAAAAGCAAGGCTGAAGCGGAACAGGCAGTATTATCGGTTTATCCCGCGGCTGCGGTCATACGCATTTCCCTGGTATTGGGATTTCCCGTGGCTTCAGGCAACTCCTTCCTCCTGCGTTTCCGCGACGCCCTCGTCCGGGGAAAGGAACAGGTTCTGCCGGTGTCGGAGGTCCGCACCCCGGTGGATGTGCATACCCTCACTGAAGCGGTGCTTGAACTCTGTGAAAACCGTTTTTCCGGGCTACTCCATATCGGGTCCACGGACAGCATTAACCGTTACGAGCTTGCCAAAAAGGCTGCCACGAAGCTTGGTTTTGACCCGGGGCTCGTTAAGGCCCTGACGGAGGAATCTGTTTCAAAAGATCGGGCACCCCGGCATAAAAACGGCATAATCAGCGTGGAAAAAGCGCGCGGGCTGCTGACAACGCCGATGCTCAGCGTGGAAGAAACGATTAAGCGGGCGGTTCTTCTTGAATAACGGCTCGAATTTTATCATACTGTCCGCGTATGAAAAACTACGAAGAAATCAACATAAAAATCGAACCGAAAAAAGCGGTCGTGCTTGCTGCCGAAGACAGCGCCTGAAGCGAAGGGAGTGTTCTACGGTCTGACGTTGAGCCATGGAAAGGGTCATTTCGTCAGAGCCATTATGGAATCTATCGGTTTCATGTTGAAAGATATATTGGAAGCGGTCTCGGATTTCGGCATACCCGTTTCGGAGATACATGCCATGGGCGGCGGAGCGCGTTCTGATCT